>CALEIX010000030.1 GCA_937898825.1 uncultured Elusimicrobia bacterium
ATAAGAGACAGATATAGATTTATCGCGAAATTTTGATGTTTTACAAAAGGATAAAGAAATTTCAGATTTTCGAATTTGTGTAGGTAAAGAAGTTATTTTTGAAGCTCAAAAAGATGATTTTGAATATATGGCAAAACCAGAACATGTAGATGGTGATAATAAAAAGATTGTGTTTTTAAATGATGTTAAGCTTCATATTTTAAAAGTCGCGTTTGATAAGAATTATAAATGGGCATTCTATTATAACGGTCAAAAAACTCACGCTAAAATAGCAGATAGAAAATTTATTAAAAATGTTGAAAAGGGGGAGAAATTTTCCAAAGGGGATGTGTTGATCGCAGATTTAGAAATACAAAAAATATTTAATGAATCATTGAATACTTATATTGACCATTCGCATATAATTCTTAGAGTTAAAAGTCACATCCCATCTCCCCAAGAAAAGGATTTGTTTGAATGATATTATGCTAAGAAGTTTCTAGTTAAGATTCAACTGATGAAGAAATAAAAATCGTGAAAGGAGAAATTTAAACATATGAATCCAAAAGTCTTTGTTTTCGGCGCGGGTTTTTCAAAAGATATTGCAAATTATCCAACATTAGAAGAATTAACCGAAGAAGTTTTAGAGATAATCGAAGATGAATCAAATGTTAACAGTGAGGCAAAAGAAATTGCCGAGTTTATAATCAAGAGAGTACCATCGGGAATTAAAAATAATATTGAGCATACCTTAACCTATTTATATCAAGAATTTCCTTGGCGCACAGAAAAAGAGAATCTCGCCTTTAAATCAGCGTATCAATTAATAGTTGAAAAATTGCCTGGCATTTTTGATAACATCGCAAGATATAAAAAGGTAAATAAAAGCTGTGATGAAGCGCAAAAATTAATTGATTATTGTCGTAGATATGAGTTGCCGATAATTACATTTAACTACGACACACTGATTGAATACTTGTATTTAGGCATAAAACCAAAATCGCAAAATAATTATCTTGACTTCGCTGGATTATATCAATATCCCATGAAACTCATCACAGAAAGGGAGCCTGGTGGAGTTTGGTGGGGGGAAAATGACGATAGTTTTCCTTTATTTAAATTGCATGGTTCTATAAATTGGTTTTACTCTTCAAGAGATTTTCAAGGATCGCAAATATATTTTTCCCCGGTGATTGAAGCGGAAAATTTGCGTGATGGTTCGAGAGAAATGAAAATTGTTTGGGAAGAAATGTCCCGTATATCAAAATGCAAAACGGGCCTTTTGCCATTAATTGTTCCACCTGTATTAGACAAAAGTATTTATTACGTTAATAACATCATAAAAGTTCAATGGGAAAAGGCGATGGATTATTTGTCGGAAGCTAATGAAATATATATTTTGGGATATTCCTTGCCGGAAACCGACCTTGCAACAAAATTTCTGTTTCAAAAAGCCTTATTTAATAATTCATCTAAACTGCATGTGATTATTAAAGACGATGATAAAAATTATGCGAAGACAACTGAGAAACGATATCTATCTATTTTAGATGGAAATATTGATAGGCTTGAATTTATAAATGTTGACAGCAACAAAAGTTCTCTGCAAACTTTAACAGAGATTCTTGGAATAAAATAAGTTTAAATTCCCGTCGCCCTTCACAACCTTTTCCTTTCTCCGTTTTCGTCTTATGCGCCCCTTCTTCCCGCAACCCAACCACTCCAACCTACGCGGTTAGAAGATATGCTGCAATGAAACCTATTCTAACCGCGTCGGTTGGAATAGGAGGGATTCTCTTCCAAAAAAGCGGTTTCCCACAAGGACATCTGGAAATAAACCATGCTTTACATTCCTGCTTACCATCCGGAGGTAGAGAAGGATATAAAGTCTTTACCGCGGAATCTTAAAGAACGCATAAGAAAAGCGATAGAAGAAAGACTTGTTCTAGACCCTCTTAAATTCGGCAGGCCGCTGCGATACAGCGCGAGGGGATACCGCAGGATGAGGGTCGGCGATTACAGGATTATATACCGGATAAGAAAGAAAAACATTATCATACTGAAAATCGGCCACCACCAGGAAGTTTATAAATCTTTTACTGGTCACTGATTGCCAGGGAAAAAAAGGGAAATTGTCTATTGATGTGCGGCTTAAAAGTCGTCTTTCCATTGTGTAATATTTTCTTACAATGTATTGACAGGTTTTGTTACATAACGTATAATATAGTATGGGAGGAAGATTTATGCCCTTTCAAAGTATTAATGCAAAAATAGGAAAATTGATAAAATACCGGCGGGAAGAACTCGGAATAAGCCAGCAACACCTGGCCGCTAAAATGAACCTGCCCAGGCCGACCGTTTCACAGATAGAAAACGGCCAAAGGAAAATCACAGCGGAAGAACTTGTAAAATTATCAAAAATCCTTAACCTGACGGTGAACCAGATCCTCGGCACTGAAGAAATTCCGGATGTGATCCTGAATGCCGATAAGGTAAAAGAAAAGCCCGCCCAATATTCTGTGAGGATAAGCGTTCCCCGCAAAAATCTTTCCAAGTTCAAGGAAGTGCTGCTTTATATTTTGAACAAAGTCGGTTCAAAGCCGAATATCGGAGAAACTGTTCTCTACAAACTGCTTTACTTCATTGACTTTGATTTTTACGAAAAATACGAGGAACAGATGATGGGCGCCACATACATAAAAAACCATTACGGCCCCACGCCGGTGGAATTTAATGAAATAATTAAAAACATGATGGCGAACGACGAAATTATCAAGGTGAAATCGTCTCGTTTCAATTATCCTCAAACGAAATACCTACCTTTGAGAAAACCCGATCTGTCAAAGCTGAAAGCGCATGAGCTGGAATTGATCGACACTGTTCTGGAAAGACTGAGCGACAAATCCGCCAGGGAAATAAGCGACTATTCCCACAACGACGTGCCGTGGATTGCCGCAAAAGAGGGGGACTTGATTGAATACGAATCCGTGTTTTACAGAACGCCCGCCTATTCCGTAAGGGAATACAAGGATGATATTTGAAAGCGTCACAAGCATTCCGGAATTTGAAAGGGATTTCAAGAAACTCTCGAAAAAATTCAGAACCCTAAAAAACGACCTGAAAACTTTCATAGAAACACAGTTATTTATCTACCACAAGCGGAAAATAGACAATGGAGGGATATTCAGAATTCCCGGCCTCGATTTCGAGAGTCCCGCCGTATACAAAGCCAGGAAGCTCGCCTGCAAATCCCTGAAAGGCAAAGGGGTGCACTCGGGCATCCGGGTGATTTACGCTTATTTCGAAGACAGGGACAGGATAGAATTCATTGAAATTTACTACAAGAAGAAGGACAGCACCGATTGCGACAGAAAAAGGATAAAAAAATACTATTCGCGGAAATCATCGAGGCGGTTAAACCCCGGGGTTGAGTTTTTTTGAATTTGACGGCTTAAGCAGTTTGGCATTGACAATCTATTTTTTACGGCGTTTAACGCGAGAAAGATTGCGGTCATAGCGGGAAGGTAAACGGTAGCGGGAAAAGCGTTTGATGGCCGCCTCGCGTCTGCCGCCCATAAGGCGGCAATATTGGGATAATAAAGTGCCTTTAGTCTTTTTGTCCGCTTTTGCGTATTCTTTGAACATTTTTGCCAATAGCTGCATTTCAAAGCCTCTGAGCATATATTCACCTCCATTCAGACAAAGTAATGCCTGAATAAAGGCTACAATTTCACGGATATTTTATTTGAGCTAACAAGAATGATTTCATGGACAAAATAGATGAACTAATGCGGAGAGTTGGAAGCTGGTGCATTATTGTGTTATAATAAGACTAGGGAATTTTCCGTCGGTGATTTTTTTCTTTCTAAAATAATTTTACCATAACGGAGAGGTTCCCTCAGATTTTAACAGGTCAGATGTGAGTGGAGGTTGAAATGACCGTTGATAAAAGAAACATAGAAATATTGGATGACCAGATGGTTGAGGTATTAAAAACAAAAAATCCTCAGCAAAGGCTCGCCATAGCATTTAATATGTGGAGTTCTGCTAAGAAGCAATTGACAAATTATCTACGTGATTTACATCCTCACTGGAGTGAAGAAAAGATTCATCAGGAGGTCGTAAGGAGGTTATCCCATGGAGCAATATGATTTGCTTAAACATTTAGTCAATGCTTTTGAATCGCTTGGTATCCAGTATTTTGTAACGGGTTCGATTGCATCTATATTTTACGGTGAGCCAAGGTTTACTAACGATATTGATGTAGTAGCAGACATCAGAGAAGCGCATATTTCAGGGTTGTTAAAATTATTCCCGGATGATGAGTTTTATATAAGTGAAGATGCAGTTCGCGATGCAATTAAACATAAGCGTCAATTCAACATTATCCATCCAGCATCTGGACTAAAAATAGATGTTATTATTAGTAAAAAAGAGGCTTTTGATAACAGCAGATTTGAGAGAATAAAGAGAATCTCTCCAATAGAAGATACACAAGCTAATTTTGCTTCTCCTGAAGATGTGATAATTATGAAGATGCGATATTATAAAGGAGGAGAATCGGAAAAGCACCTCAGGGATATAACCGGTATGCTTAAGATATCTGATGATATAATTGACCGGGAATATATTGAAAAATGGGTAGAGAAATTTGACCTCGAGGACATCTGGAAAGCTATTCTGGAGAGATTGGAAATATGACTTATGACATTGCTCAGGTTTGACAGTTGGGAAAAGGGGTTCCGGACGATAAAAATTAAAAATAAAAAGACGTTACACTACATATTTTGACCGCTGGATACGCATTTTACGTCAGTTCCCGAACTCTTTGAGGAATCTGAATCTACGCCATCCGGGATATTTTTCTGATTTTCAAAACCGCGCATATCCAGCCCGCCATGAAATATTATTCGCTTTCTGGAAAACAACTTAAAAAACCTTGCGACCGCATCTACACAAGTGACATCAGGAATTTATCCGCTGACACCACTCTCACATCATCCTTAAAATAATCAACTCCTTTTTTCCTCACAACCTGGTACGCGAAGGGAATATCCAGCTTTTTCCGGAAGTACTTCAAGCCCAAAGAAGGTTTTTCATCGCTCAATTTGACTTCGACAACAAGCCACGGCTTCCCGGAAACGGTCAATAAAAAGTCCGCCTCTCTTTTATCCGTGTCGCGCAGGAAACAAAGAGAAATTTTATAGCCCTCCCGGTCATGAAGCCAGTGCGCCATTTTAAGGAGATGAGAAGCCACCATGTTCTCAAACTTTCTCCCCTCGTCTTCGATCTGAGACCAGTCCCACAAATAAATCTTGGGTTCTTTTTTCAGCGAACGGAAAGATGTCTTAGCGTACGGATATATGCGGAAATGATAGAAAAAATTTTCAAGTATTTCCAGCCAGTTGGAAACGGCCCGGTGACTTGCTTCCAAATCTTCTCTCAGATTATTCACGGATATGAGTGTGGAAGCCCTTTCCGGAAGAATATCACTCAATATCTTCATCTTCCCCAACTCTCTGATCATTTCCACATCCCTGATATCTTCCCTGAAAAGTCTTTCGTTACGTTCATTATGCCATCTGCGCAAAGTCCTTTCTTTTTGCGCGAACAGCGGCTCGGGAAAACCGCCGAATTTCTCTAAAATTTCAAAGTCCTCCCATTTTTTATGTTGCATTATCGGTAATTCTCGGAAAGGAACTATTTCATTGCTTTTACTCGCCATTTCCGCCAATGTAAAAGGATGAAGGCGATAGAGATGATATCTCCCCTGCAATGAATCGCCCCCTTTTCTAAAAATATCCAACCTTGCGCTCCCGGTGATGATGAATTTATGCCGTTTTTTATTTACATCATATTCCCCTTTTAAAAAACTTTTCCATTGCCTGTACTTATGAACTTCGTCCAAAATAATCAATTCGGCATTCGCAGGCCATTTGCCGCTCATTATCCGCTTTCTGTGACTTTGATTATCCCAGTTCAGGTATATGCTTTCTTTAAATTTTTCCGCTAATAAGTCCTTAGCCAGAGTGGTTTTTCCGACCTGCCTCGGACCGGTTATAAAAACCATTTTTTCTCTTAAATCTTCTGCAACAGATTTTATGATATATCTCTTTTTAAACATGGATATATTATAGGGTCTGCTGAAAAACCCTAACAGCTATTAATTTGTCAGAAAACTTATTAAAAATCATAAAAAACTCAAATTCAAAATGCAAGGTTTCTACGATATGTTAATCTAAAATCGTGCACTTTTGCTTGCTTTTTGCATATAAATTGCCGCTTTTTGCCTGCAACTTCGTCATTCGTCGCTTACATACCACTGACGGGTATGCTCCCTCCTCATTCCTTGTTTCGGCTAAAAATCGGCTAATTTCTCTTGCAAATAGACTTTTTCAGCAGACCCTATTTCGCAAACGGCATAACGCCTTAAGGTTTTGTATAATTTTTCAAATGGAAGACGAGAACATTGCCGGCAGCATAAAATGTCCGCATTGCGGAGCGGCTAATTCCGCAGAAAGCGAATACTGCACATTCTGCTACAAAAAACTGGGGAGCGAAGCTGAAAAAAGTAAAAAGAAAAAAACTCTCCCCGAAAAACCCATAAAATCGAAAGAAGACGGAAAAGAAGCGAAAAATTTCTGGATAAGGATAATTATCATTGCCGCTCTCTTCATTTTTTACACTCAATGGCTGAAACATGACAAATACTTCTCTTTTCTGGATTATGTAAATTTGGCTTTTCACGAGCCCGGTCACCTTGTGTTCGCTCCCTTTGGACATTTTTTGATGATGGCGGGCGGAACAATATCGCAACTATTGATGCCGTTGATATGCCTGATATATTTTCTTAAAAGAAATTCAGAGTTAGGCTGGCAGCTCTGCCTGTTCTGGATAGGCGAAAACCTGCTAAACATCAGCATTTACGCCGGAGACGCCATAAGACAGGAACTGCCCCTCGTAGCCGGAGGGGTTCATGACTGGACATATCTTCTAACCGCCACGGGGCTGATTGCCCATACCCCGCAGGTGGAAAAATTCATTTTCTTGTTGGGTTCGGCAACGATTTTTCTGAGTTTTTACTTTATAGGCCGGGACGCCTTGAATTTCAAACCGCTAAAATTATAGCTTTGCTTATTCCAGCAGTTTCAAAGTTAGCGCCTCAAGTTTTTTCTCCGTCTTATCGCTTAGATGTGGTTTTTCTTTCATTGCAGCCAATCCAATAAAATATTTTCCCGCGATTTCGGCGCCGAACGCTTCCGCCATTCCCCCGAGGGCGCGCATCGCCCCCGTCATCAGACCGGCAAGGAAGGAGGGCAAGGCGCCGGAACTCAACAAAACCGCTTTTTTGTTCCTTTTCTTAAACCGCCTTTTCGGCGCGGTGCTTCCCCATGGCCAATAGTAATAAGCTACCAATCGCTCAATAAGCCGTCTGGTAAGGGCGTTCAGATTGTAGCAATTGACAGGCGCCGCCAGGACGATGCCGTGGGCTTTTTCAATTTCGTTAAATATTTCATCCGCATCATCTTTCAAAACGCATTCCCCTCTTTTTTCCCCCGGCACCTGAGTGCAGGAGCGGCAATTTGTGCAGAATTCCACTCGTTTCTCACTCAGGTTTATGACTTTCACTTCCGCGCCCAATTCTTTTGCCCTGCGTGATATAAGATTTACACTCTGGGCTATTATCCCGTTTTTTCTATAACTTCCCATAACGGCGACTATTTTTTTCATTTCCATTGTCTCCACAAAATTCCAGATAAAGCCAGTAAAACCGCCGATAAGTTTTTTTATTCCAGTATTCTTGAGAATACCAAAACGCCTTTGAAGGCAGCCGCCAAAAGCGGAATTTCCATATCCGCCTACGCAAGGCATCTTAGCTGTAAGCCGACATTGAATCCGCTTTTGAACGCACTTTTTTTTCTTCTATGACTTCCCTGTATAGGTCCAGCGTTTTCTTTGCAATAGTCGCCCAGGAAAAATTTTTTTCGACTCTGCGCCGCCCGTTTTTGCCAAACTTCTCAGCCAGGTTCCTGTTTTTCAGCAAGCAATTAATTCCCTCGGCCAAAGCCCGGGGATTGGCCGGCTCAACAAGAAAGCCCGTTTCCCCGTCAACCACAGTTTCAAGTATTCCTCCCACGGCACTGGCGACAACTGGCGTCTCGCAAGCCATCGCCTCCAGGTTTATTATGCCGAAAGGCTCGTAGACGGAAGGACACGCGAACACCCTCGCGTTGCTGTAAAGCTCCACATACTGTTCCTCCCTCAAAAGCGAATTTATCCACACAACGCGCGGCTCGGCGGATATTTTATCCCGGATTTCCTCCTCAAATTCCTTTGTATCCGGCGCGCTGGTGCAGCACACGCATTGCGTTCCCGGCTTAAGCCACTTCACGGCGTCAATTAAATACTCTATCCCTTTCTGGCGGGATACCCTGCCAACAAAAAGAACATAGTCTTTCCCTATGCCAAATGCTT
Organism: uncultured Elusimicrobia bacterium; assembly: GCA_937898825.1. Taxonomy (GTDB): domain Bacteria; phylum Elusimicrobiota; class Elusimicrobia; order Elusimicrobiales; family UBA9959; genus CALEIX01. The sequence goes on from CALEIX010000030.1 coordinate 8,455, forward strand.
TACGCGTTCCATTTTCTTTAAGCGGACGATACAGATTTAAATCTATTCCGTTATGCACCACCGCCACCCGCTCGGGTTTCACATTGAACAGTTTGATTATATCCTCCCGCGAATTCCGGGAAACGGCTATGATGCGGTCGGCGTTTTGAAGAGCTAGATTTTCAACCCATGCCGAAAGATGATAGGACCTTCCAAGCTGCTCCTCCTTCCACGGGCGAAGGGGCTCTAAACTATGAACCGTCGCGACATAGGGAACATTGTAAAGAGTTTTAGCCATGTACCCCGCAAGCGCGCCGTACCATGTGTGACTGTGAACAATATCGCTGTCAACGCGGTCCCTGACCATGGACAAATTCACCGAAAAAGTTCCTAAAACGGAATTAAATTTTGTTTCCTTCCCTTCCCACATTCGCTCCCATGCTCTGTAGCCCTTAACGCGCAGCGACGGTTCCCGCGTCTCCTGTTCTCCGAAGCACCGCACATCCACCTGAACGCGCCTGGCAAGTTCCTTTACCAGAAATTTCACATGAACTCCGGCGCCGCCGTATATATTCGGTGGATATTCTTTGGTTATAACAGTCACTTTCATAACATTTTTTTAAGTTTTTTTACGCGCACAGTTGTTCCGGACGGCACCCTCTTCGCGGGGAAATCGGTTCCACCCGCATTTGGATAAATTATGCAGTTCCGCCCAACGCGAATCCCTTCCGGAACGCAAACATTCATTCCAAGAACACTCGCTCCGCAGGAAAGAGAACGCGGTAATTCTTTATTGGGAGGAGTTTTTTCGCCCCAACCAACAAAAGACTTTTTAGAAATCACACAACGCTTATCGCAAATAACCCTGTCAACTACCGCTCCCTCCTCCACCACCACGTCGTTCCATAAAACCGAATTTTTCACCACCGCCCCCCTGCCCACTTTGACCCCCGGCGAGAGAACGGAATGTTCAACTTTTCCGGCTATGTGGCACCCGCCGCAAATTATTGAGTTTCGCACAACCGCCCCGTTTTGATAGCGGGAAAGGGATTTGAACGGCGCGCTTTTAGACCAGGGATTTGTCCGCACATTCCAGGCAGCGATATCAACCTCTGGCGCTTCGCCAAGCATGCTCATGTGCGCCTGAAAGTAGGCGTCAAGCGTACGCACATAATCCCAGCGTCCGTGATGTATCCAGCCGAAAGCGCGCCGGTGCTTTATAAGATCGGGCAATATCTCATCGTAAATATGAAAGGATTTCGGCCGGGTTTTTCCGCGCGCGTGATTCTTAAGCTCCTCCACAAGAACCTCCCTGCGGAAAATATACACAGTCATGGAAGCTAAATTCGTTTTTGGATATTCAGGTTTTTCTTCATAGCCGATGATACGACCTTCAGCGTTTATCTCCGCTATTCCAAAACGCCGCGAAGCATTTTCAACCGGCGTAACGGCCAGGGTGAAGTCGGCGGCGTGTTCCATGTGAAAGCGCAACAAAGGTTCATAGCTCATACTGTAAGCATGATCGCCGGAGACAATAAGAACATCGTCCGGCTGGTAAAGATTCAAAAAATCTATATTTTGAAACAAAGCGTCCGCCGTACCCCGGTACCACTCGGACTGAGAAAGTTTGAGATGAGGCGGCAGAATCCGAATACTTCTGCTGGAGCCCATAAAATCCCATGCCATGCCCATACCCACATGGTCCACCAGTGAATAGGGACGATACTGCGTCAAAATTCCCACATTCTTCACCGAGGGTGTGTTAAACAAATTGGTGAGAGCAAAATCTATCATTCTGTAACCGCCGCCGAAGATTACCGCGGACTTCGGACGCATGAAAGTCAGAACGGACATTTCCTCCGCGCGCCCTCCGGCAAACACTATCGCAAGAATTTTCCGCATTGATGTCCCCCTTCGAGTCAAAAAAGTTTCGCTTGCGTTTCAAACTCCTTCCGCTGTTTTTGTTCCATCTCTGCTTTAATTATCATACTATATTGCCGAATATCCACGCAATAAAACACCGACACCGTATTTTAAATTCCAATGTTCTTGAGAATATTGGAATGTTTCCAAGCGAAAATTTTTCATTTAATCACGCCAAATCATTTTGTTTCGCAACTGGAAAATCCCTTCATCTGCAATATCTTCTTTCAAATTTTCGCTTTACCCCTTCAAAACTGTCCTTGGCATTGAGCACATCTTTGACATCCATATTCTCCCCCTTCATCAAAGTATCCACCGCCATCATATATTGATAATGAAGAAAATTCATATCCTGCCTTTTTTCACAAAGTTCCGAAGTCAAGAACAGTTCGGTTTCGCCCGCCACGCGCTCGGCTATTCCCTGTTTTTTCCACTCCTTGAGGGCAATGTACTTTAGAAATCCCAACTTGTTCCTGAGCACGCTCAAAACTATTCCCTTGGTTAAAACGGCGTCTACCCTTCTTACGACATCGCACCCCTTTCTGTATGCTTTGTTATTTTCGAAATCGGCCCGGGCCACCAAAATCTTCCCATTCAAGGGATTTACCCAAACATAACTTTCCTTTGAAAAACGGGCAAAGAAACCATACTGACCAAAACTTTTCATGATATACACATCGTATTTCTGATTGGAGTCAAACAGTTTGAAACTCTTCAACCTGGAATAAACGTCTCTCAACACATCCTCGGCTTTAAGACTGATTTTTCCGCCCGAATGCAGCACGATATTTTCATAATTTATCTTGTTCTTCAGGAAAAAATCCGGATTCAAAAAAACAACGACCATTCCGCCAAAAATTGCCAGTAAAACGATAGAAAACGCTTTAAGCATAAACCCTCCTGACACTTTAGAGAAACATCTGTCCGAAAAACTGTCTGCGCCTTGCAATCCAAGATTATTATAGAAAAATTGCGGGATAAGGATAAGACATTAAATCCCACCTTCGAAAGGAAGGAGCGTCTTCCCGTTCCTGCCGCTTCTGCAATGTTACCCGCCTATTGTCAAACGGGTGGCAATCTTCACAAAGAAAAACCCTCCCTCAAATTGAGGGAGGGTTACCGGGCAAAGAGCATATTACTCAATATTAATGCTCTTTGTTTTATTTTCCTTCGTTTTCGGTATGGTTATCGTCAGTATGCCGTCTTTATAACTGGCTTTGGCATTTTCGCTTTTGAGGTCGAAAGGGAGCCTTACGCTTCTTTTGAAGGAACCGTAAAACTGTTCCCTCATATACTTATTTTTCCCTTTTTTCTCCTCCTCCTCCTTCCTTTCGCCGGAGATGGTCAACACATTATCCGAAATGTCGACTTTTATATTTTTCTTGTCCATGCCCGGCGCGGATACTGAAACGATAACCTCTTTTTCCGTTTCGTCAATGTCAATTTTAGGCGCCCAGTTTTTCGTTAAACTAAGCGCGGGTCTGAAAATATCCATAGGGCGGAAAAAATCACCCCAAAAATCATCCTGGATATCATCAGACAATGTATCCCCAAGAAGTCTCTGAATTATTGGATATTTCATATCAACCACCTCCTTTTTTAGCAATCCGGTAGCATATCTGCTACCAAATATAGTATACATTATTAGCAGTCATTTGTCAAGACCGCTAATTATAATTTCCTTCCTTTTCCAAACGGACAATTTTGTATAATTAAGCTTGTTCTTTGAAATATTCCTTTTTTGGGGTTTGCGCTGTATCTGCAAGCGAAATTAAACTGATGGAAAGGCGTGTGAGCCCCGCCTACGCTTAATAATCTTCGGCGGGCATGGGTTTCCCGCCAATAAAACTTCGGCGGATAAACAAAGGACGAAGACGGAGAGGTGCGTGAGCGGTTGAAACGGACGGTCTTGAAAACCGTTAGGGCCCTACGGCTCTCGTGGGTTCGAATCCCACCCTCTCCGTTTTTCATAAACCAAGCGCTTTTCCGCGCCAGATTTCAACGACTCACGGGTTCGCCCGCCAATTACGGCGGGCGAACCCGTGAGTCGTTGAAATCTGGCGCGGAAA
>CALEIX010000031.1 GCA_937898825.1 uncultured Elusimicrobia bacterium
GTCATGCGGAAACGTTTTTTTGTGTCCCCTGGATATATCTCTTGTGGAATGCGGCTAATTTTTCAACAAGCGACTTTATCTCTTCCTTTGGCGGAAGAAAGGTGGTCCTGAAGTGGAAAGTTCCCGCCATTTGGCCAAAGCCCGAACCCGGAACCACGCATATACCCGTTTCTTCAAGGAGTTTTAGGCAGTAGTCAAAGTTTAATTTCGACTCATATTTTAACCTTTCAGCTGGTGACATTTTTGAAATATTCTTTTTCGTTGGCAAATTCACTTTGACAAAAGCGTACATTGCGCCGCGGGGAACCTTTATTGTCATTCCCTTTATTTTGTCCAGACCCTTTGCCAGAATCTCAGCCTTTCCCTTCAATTCAGAGAGGATTAAATTTTTTTCCTTTTGGTAGAGATTGTAGCTTTCTTCTCCTTTCGAAGGAGGCGCCACCATCGTGTAGACGGCAATTTGCCCCGCGGTATTAGCGCATAATCCTATGGATTGGAGTTTAAGCATTTGTTGATATATGGCTTCTGGAATATTTCTTAATTCCACATATCCACCGCGGTGACCGCATTCCCCCAGAAATCCTTTTGAAACGGAATGAAAGCTGAACAAAGGAACATCTTTAATTTTCATTTTGACCAATATCTTTGCGAAAGAATGAAAAGGACGGTTTTTTGCGTATATATTTTCCTGATAAACTTCGTCGGCCAAAATCGCCAGTTTATTTTTTCTTGCGAAGTTAATTATCATCTTTATATTGTCTTTGGAAAAAACCGAACCTGTCGGATTTCCGGGATTTATGACAATAATAGCGACCGGTCGTATTTCCCGTTTCCTTGCTGAATTTATGCTGAGAGTCAATTCTTTTTCGCTCAACTGCCAATCGTTTTTTTCGTTTAAATAATAATCAATTTGTTTTGCTCCGTAGAGGCGTACGGTGGCACTGTAGAGCGGATATTGCGGAATGGGTATCATGAAGCCGCTTTTTTTGTTTTTCATCAAAGCCATGAGAACAAGTTGTATACCCTTGCTGGCTCCGTCGGTGAGTATTATTCGGTCCGCGTTGGACTTTATCCGGTCGCGCTTTTCGATGAATTCGGCGACGGCCTTTCTTACAAAAGGCATACCTTCACTTTGGGTATAAGCTCCGAGCCCGTTGGGATTTTGGGCTAATATCCGCCGAGCCCTTTCGCGAATATCTTTTGGAAAAAATCTGGAAGTTTCTTTTTTTTCCAGAAGTTGCGGATATTCCAAAAGAGACAGTAATTGTCGCAGGTAAGTTATTGGCTTTTGCCTTAGTGCCTGCGGATTGCCTATGTTGCAGTAGGTGATTTTCCTTCCAAGTTTTTCCAGTTCCTGGGCCCTCAAAACAATGGGGCCTCGTACGGCGTAGTGAACCTTTACTAGATTTTGGTTTAAATCTTTTAGTTTCAGCATGGAAAGAGTAACTCCAGATAAATTATACAAAAAAGAGATGGAAACAAGATTGAAATGCCGAAAGGTTTTATTGTAAACTAATTAACAGTAAATATAGGAAATATACTACGCAGTTTTTACCGTGGAGGGGCGTTTTATGAAACAGAGCGTAAAAAAACTCAAAGGTATTGGAATTTTTAAAAATTTCTCGGATTCCATGCTTGAAGAATTTGTGAAATTTTTCAAGCAAACAGAGTATAACGAGAATGAAATAATATTCAAGGAAGAGAATAAAGGAGATACGCTTTTAATTATCGTATTCGGCGAGGTAGTCATAGAGAAAATTGTTGACAAAGAGAGCAAGGAATTCAAAACGCTGGCTATTCTGGGGAAAGGAGATTTTTTCGGGGAAATGGCGGTGCTTGGTGGACAGCCGCGTTTTGCCCAGGCCAGAGCCGCCAAAGAGACAGTCCTTTATGCTATAAACCGCGGCGAACTCATACAATTTATTAAAAAACATCCAGATGCTGGCGTTAATATTTTTACAGAGATAGTGAAAGTGACTCTTGAGCGCCTGCAGCATACGTCCAACGAGCTGACAATGCTTTATGATATGACAAAGCTTCTCTTGAAGGAACATAAATCTGCTCCGGCATTTATCACAAAGACTGTGGAAGAGATGAATAAACAATTGAAGGGTTCGTGGAATATAAACGGTTATTTGCGGAACAGGTTTGACGGGACTTACGAGCTGGTGGTGTCCAAGGAAAATTTTTTGGGGGACATAGCCCAAAACGAGATAAAGGAAGACCACCTGAAAAACGGCTGGATGAACAACCACACTTATATAATGGTCTTTTCCAAGCAGAATGTGGTGTTTGGATATATTCTTCTGGTGAGTGCAAAAGAGCTTTCTGAAAGCGAGAAAAATAATTTAACTACGATATTTGAAACCGTGTCATTCATCCTGGGTTCCATGGTAGCCAATATAAATTTCTGGACTGATGCCATGCTCAGGGCTGTTGAAAAAGGTTTGATTCCTTCCATAGACGAGGAAGGCGACTTAAAATAATTTATTCCTGATTATCGCGGTGAATTTTTTATTGCTGACCTTGCGAACCAATGTTGCGATAATAATTCCTATCTTGTGGTTTTTTAAAGTTTGCAGGAGGGGGTTCTTTATCCTCCAAAAAATTAGTTGACAAGGGTGATTTAAGGTGTTTTTTATTGCTAAAATTTAATGTGCCATATGACTGAAAAAGGAAAAAAAAGAATCTTTATAAGCGACTGGCAGCTGCAGAGAATGCTTAAAAACGCGGAAGAAGTGCCTGCAAACGCGATAATAAGTCCCCTGTCTTATGAAAGAATTCTTGTGAGAAAAAGCAAATCCTCTATAAAGACTGAAATTATTGAAATAGGGCTACGGCTCTACAAACTGGGCTTTGTCCCGGGTACCGACGGGAATATAAGCGTGCGTCTTAAAAACGGCAGAATTCTGATAACCGCTTCCGGCGTTTCAAAAGGAACGCTTGAGGAAAATGATGTTTCGGAGATAGATATTGAGGGCAATTTAATTGAGGGCAAAAAGCCTTCATCCGAATATATGCTTCATCTTTGTGTTTACCGTCGGAGACCGGATGTGAACGCGGTGGTTCACGCCCATCCCCCTGTAGCCACTGCTTTTGCCTCATGCGGAAGAGATTTGAGTGAGCCGCTTACAGCAGAGATAGTCATATCTTTGGGAAAAGTTCCGCTGGCGCCTTATGCTGTGCCGGGCAGCAGAGATGTTGCGGAATCCATTGTCCCCTATGTTGGGGATTTTAACGCGTTGCTTCTGGCGAATCACGGCGTTGTTGCATACGGCGAAAACCTTGAGCAAGCTTTCCATAGAATGGAGATAGTGGAACATTTTGCCAAGATAATTTTTTACGCCGAAAAGTTGGGGGAAAAAAAGATTCTTTCACCTGACCAAGTCAAAGATCTTGATAAAATAAGAAAAACCCTTTCTAACCGCGTAGGTTAGAAAGGTGCTCTGGCAAAAAGTTCTTCGCGGACGAATTTTTTCACGCGGGCGAAAAGCATTTTGCTGGCTTCGCACAGGAAATCCTTTTTTGCATCGTTGAGGCGACGGTACAGGCAGCCGCCATTGCAAAGCGGCAGGTATTCGCAGCCGGAGCATTCGGGGGGAAGGCTTGAGGAAAAATCGCGTATCGCGGCCCATTTATCCGCTTTTGACATTTCCAGCAGGGATTCTTTTTTTATGTTCCCGAGACGCCCTTTGTCCGTTCCCATGAAAACATCGCAGATGTAAACATTGCCGTCCAGGTTCACGTTTATTGTGCAGGGACATTCGCCGGCGTTTTCGCACGGCAGGTCCGGTTTTTTCAATCCCATGAAGTAGAGCAGGGCAAAATGAAAATTTCTTACCCTGACGCCGCTATGGCCGTGCCGCAACCAGGCGTCAAAGGAATCCGTCAGGTATTTGCCGTAATTCCCGGCATCTATCGCGCCGGCATAGTCGAGGCACGGAATGAAAGCGATGGAGCGCGGGCCGCGGGAAATCATCCAGTCCATGTTTTCCCGCGCAAAGTCCTTGTTGAACATGGAAACAACCGTCAGGAAACCAAATTCAATCTCTTTTTCACTGAGTATGGAAAGTTTTTCTTCCAACGCGGGCAATGTGCCTGCGCCATTGCGTGAAGGGCGGGAAACATCCTGGGAGCGGGCGTCGCAGCTTATTCCCGTCTTTATTCCGCGGTGCAGAATGAAATCGGCCCATTTTTCGTCCAGCAGCAGGCCGTTCGTCTGCAGGAGATTAGTCACTTCTATGCCCTCATCGGCGAAAATCTTTTTTTCCGTTTCAAGCAGTTTTTCGTAAAAAGCGATCCCGCGAAGCAGGGGTTCACCGCCTGTAAAACAGAATTCCGCTTTCTTGATTTTTTCGGCCAGCAAGTATTCCCGGTAAGAGAGACAGATTCTTTCAAAATCCCGGATGTTCAAATCCCGGAATTGATTGCCAGACTTTTCAAAAAATGGCCTATTATGGCAATAAACGCAGTCGAGATTGCACCTGGATGTAACGCTTATGATGAGGGTTTCTATTCCCGGATTTCTACCGGGCGATTTTGCCTTACCCTTCTTGTATTTCATGCCGCCGGAATGGTTTCCTACTTTACGCTCCAGCTCCAGAAAATACGCTTGTTGGGCGACTTGTCGCCGGCCGATTTCGCCGCCTTTCTCAGGTCGGAAAACAGAAGTTTAAGTAGTTGCGGATTAGGGCTTTCGCTTATCATTTTGTTTATCGTTTTTTCGCTGAGATTGGAAAAAGTGAAAGCGTCAGTGTCTATTCTGGTATCCACTTTTTTGCTTTCCTGGCAGGCGCGTCTGAAATCCTCCATCATTGCTTTGAAAAGTTCGGGATCGGATGTTGCCTTCGCCATTTTTTCTATCGTTTTCCGGCTGAGACTTGAAATGGTTTTCGCGTCGCTGTCCACAACAATCTTTTTTTTAGGCATAAACCCTCCTCCACGGTTTGTTTGAAATATTAAAGCATAAAATCCATGCGGAGTCAAATTTTTCCATTGACGGAAAATTGCGCCAAAATTTCATTCGAGTGGTGAACTGTGAAATAAAATTGGAAACCAGCAGGTTCGCGATGACAGAGATTAGTGAAGTCAACCGAGATTTTAAAATTGGTATAATTTCAGCATGGAAAATGCGGGTGAAACAAGAACGGCTAAAACCAATTTTATCAAGGAAATAATAGACAGGGACCTTTCCGAGGGGAAATTCAACGGGGTTCATACCAGGTTTCCGCCGGAACCGAACGGTTATTTGCATATAGGGCATGCAAAGTCAATAGTCCTGAACTGGGGCATAGCGTGCGATTACAACGGCAAATTCAATTTGAGGTTCGACGACACCAATCCGTCAAAGGAAGAAGAAGAATACGTTAAATCCATAATAGAGGACGTAAAATGGCTCGGCGCGGATTTTGAAGACAGGATTTTCTACGCTTCCGACTATTTTGAAAAGATGTTAGAACTGGCCGTTGAACTGATAAAAAAGGGTAAGGCCTATGTCTGCGACCTGTCGGCGGAAGAAGTCAGGAAAATGCGTGGAAAACCCGGAGAGCCCGGCGTTGAAAGTCCCTGCAGGAACAGGAGCGTAAAGGAAAACCTGAATCTGTTTGAGCAGATGTGCAAAGGAGAATTCCCCGACGGCTCGAGGACTTTGCGCGCCAAAATAGACATGGCCCATCCGAATTTAAATATGCGCGATCCCGTCATGTACCGGGTAGTCCGCAAGCCGCATCACAGGCAGGGCGGCAAATGGAAGGTATATCCCACTTACGACTGGGCGCACGGCCTGGAAGATTCTTTTGAGGGAATAACCCATTCCATATGTACACTGGAATTTGAAGATCACCGCCCGCTTTACGACTGGTTTCTTGACGAACTGGGCGTTTACCATCCGCGCCAGATAGAGTTCGCCCGGTTGAACTTGGGAAACACCGTTATGAGTAAAAGGAAACTTTTGGAGCTGGTGAAAGAAGGTTATGTGGACGGCTGGGACGATCCGCGGATGCCCACGATATCCGGCCTCAGAAGAAGGGGATACACCCCGTCTTCAATCAGGTCTTTTTGCGAAGAAATAGGTGTTTCCAAATACAACGGGGTGATAGACATTTGGGTGCTTGAAAACGCGATAAGGAATGAATTGAACAAAACGGCCGAAAGGCGGATGGCGGTCCTGGATCCGCTGAAACTGGTCCTGACGAATTATCCGGAAGGCAAAACCGAGGAAATGGAGGCGGTTAACAACCCGGAAGACGAGGCGGCGGGGAAAAGAAAAGTCCCGTTTTCAAAGGATCTTTACATAGAAAAAAGCGATTTCATGGAAAATCCGCCGAAAAAATTCTTTCGGCTTTCTCCCGGAAAGGAAGTCCGGCTGAGATACGCCTACATAATAAAATGCGAAAAGGTCGTTAAGGACGGAAATGGAAAGGTGAAAGAGGTTCACTGTTCCTACGACTCTTCGACGAGAGGGGGCGACGCCCCCAACGGCAGGAAAGTGCGGGGAACACTGCACTGGGTTTCGGCCCCGCATGCCTTCAAAGCGGAAGTGAGACTCTACGATGTCCTGTTCACATCCAGGGAACCCGACAAGGTCGAAGGGGGGCGTGATTACAAGGAAAGCCTTAATCCCGGTTCAAAAAAAGTCGTAAACGCTTTCCTGGAACCCTCTCTTAAAGATGCCCGAGGTGGTTTCAGGTGCCAGTTTGAAAGGCAGGGTTATTTTTTCGCCGATCCGAAAGACTCGAAACCGGGTACGCCGGTTTTCAACCGCATAGCCACGCTTAAAGACAGCTGGGCGAAAATAATGAAGAGAAACTGATTCTCCACGCGCGGGGATTGCGCGGGTAAAATAGCCGCTGTCTCTTTCGTCCGGGTTGGTTTGTTTTTCATTGACATTGATTTTTCCTTTTATTACACTTTATCTATATTGCGCTCATATCTTTAAGGAGGGTTATTTATGAAAAAAATATTGGTTGCGGCTATAACCTATGTTGTCTTTTTTAGTGTTCCTGCGACTGCAAACAATAATCGTTCACTTGCCGATTTAACATCAAAATGTCCTCAAAAAATCAGGACCGAATTCTATAAAAATCTTTTTTTCGTCAATGGTTTTCTGGCTGCGATAAAAGCAGAAGGTCTTGAAAAATGCGCATCTTCCGACGCCGCGGATATTCTCGGCGACAGGCTTGCGTCATTCAGAAAAAACGTGAATAAAGATTACAGGAACTACGATTGCGTTTGCAATAAATACGGCCGACTCGGCTGCAAAGGGACAAAAGAAGATTCCATATGCGACACATTTACTTGCTGGGGCGACTGCGATTATGCCGAGAAAAAATATTCTTTTTCCGAAAGGTATATGCACAGCAGCTATCTTTTTGGGAAAATGCCTGAGAAAACGGCTTTGGAATTTATCGGGAGTCTGAATCTCAGCAAGGGCAGAGTGACGCAGATTACTGTCAACCGTGATTTAATGAAATATCTTAATGGCAAAGAAATAAGCGAAATGATTGCGGTTTTGATGGGCGCACATTGGCGAACCGCCGAAAGGGCCAGGGCCATGCTGAATTACATGGCAAACTGCGGAAAGGTCGGAAAAGAACATGCTCCTTCCGAAAAGCGCGCCGGGGACATGAAGAGAAAGTACAAGGAATTATTCGGCGGCCTGAAACTGCGATTTGGCAGGTATGACAATGAAACTTTGCTTGATTTCTGGAATATATACAAAACTCTTATATCTTCAACGGGAGAGAGGGAGTACCTTTCCAAGGCGGAAACCGTTTTTAAGAATCTCGCCATGCGCGGGGTCCAGAAGAAAAAATGCGGAAAGGCCGCTTCCGGCACCTGCGTGGAGGAACTGTTTGAATTGTATATGAGATTGGGGGAATCCTTCGGCGCAAAGCGCCTGAAGAAAGAATATCCCGGCATATTGAAAAACAGAATTATTCCTGAACGCTAACTTTGAATAAGTATGGAAATTAAAGAATGAAACACCTGTTTAACCAAAACGTTGAATCTTGTTGGTGGTTGATATGGTGTGGGCAATATACGGGGCAAGGAAAACCCGGCGTCTTATTTTTGTGAGGAGGAAATCATGGCGAAAAAATTAGCCGCGCAGATTCTTTTGATGTTTCTTGCGTTATTGATTGCAGAACCCCGCCTGGCATTTGCTGCTAAATTTCATTCTCTTGTGGTGAGTGTTTCTTACGGTCGCGTTGTCTACAAGCGAAAATTCCGTATATCCGAAGGGCACCAGTTCAGTTATGTCGGCTCGGTTGGAACCAAGGGGATGATTTTCAACGCGCTCATTGACCGCAACCGCAGCAATAAAAAGTTGATTTGTCTTGAATATCAACTGGAAGTGTCGCCCGGAAAAATGAAAAGCGGGCGATCTATTCAGGCACAGAGCGAAATATACATGCGACCGCAGGAGCGTCTAACAGTCTTGGAATGCGGACCATGGAGCGTAGAATTTTCGTTGGATGTTGTTGGAAATAAAAGACGAAAAGAGGGGAAGGTTAAGCGGAAGCATTTTGGTGTTTCAAATTACCGAATTTCGACAAAACTGATTGCCGGAATGAAGCGTCGCAGCTGCAGATTTCTCTCCGCCTTGGGAATTCAATCCAGCATAGTTGACACTGTGTTTCAAACCCGCGCGGTTGAAACCTTTACAAGGCGCGGAGTCGTCCGCGCAAACCGCAAGTTTATTTTCAGCGTTCTTTTTGAGCGGGTGAAAAAATCGGGGAATTTTAGACTTAAATATCAGCTTGAAGATTCACTGGATTTTTCGCCAACGCCTCTGCAACTTATCAGTGAAGAGGTGTTGAAACTTAATAAACGAAGGGTTATTAAAGCTGAGGAATACAATCTTGAGTTTCTTGTTGAGGGAAAATTCCTGAAGCGTAAGAAAAGCAAGGCGAAATCTGAAGATAAATACGGAACAGTCAGGTTTTTGCGATAAGAAGTGCAATAGATATTGGGCGGATTTGTGATTAGACAACAAAGCAAATAGATAATTGGGGCGGGATATCTTGTATTTTTAGCGGTGCAGATTTAAGATTTGTTCAGCACGCTTATTCGCGCAACCGTTTTTAAAACAAGAAATGGAATGAAAGCAGGAAAGATTCTTTCAATAATCCTTGGTATTTTGTTTTTATCAAGCCGTTCGAATAAGTGGGTAAAAAGCGATATTAGACTAAATCCCCCGTCCAAAATCAGAGTGGTTGTTTTACCCGTCTTTAACGATATCAGAATAACGCACATTAAGGATATTCATTCCCTTGCCGATATGAAGAAACCGGTTGAAAATGAAAAAGATGTGATAACGAAAGAGATTCATCTTATAATCAGAAACTTAACCCGGTTTTTGGAAAATCACTTAAAGAAAAGCCGGTTTTTTAATGTTGTTTCAAGCATATCTGTTAGAAGTGAACTTGAAGAGATGAGACTGTGTTTTTCAACATATCCTCTAACTGCAGAACAACTTGAAATATTGGGGAGGGCTCTAAATGCCGACGCAGTTTTGGAAACGAGACTTTTAGGTTATGGGAAAGTTAAGAAAAAATGGATTGTGCTCCTTATTGGGATCGGAATGATAGAAGGGATTGTCCAGGGCATTGCTGCGTATGAAATAGCCGATAATAAATGGGTAGCTGCAGCGGTGGCCGGCGAAGAAATTATACAGGAACTTGTAACATGGTGAGGCGGCTCCGTCTTGTTTAATAAGTTTTTCAGCCCCGTTATTTTGGAGGGGAAATTGTTCAACATTTCCTCAGGAAAGTTTTTTGGAAAAAAATGGTTTTCGGACTAAAAGATAAGAAAGCGCTTAAACCCTATCCCGAAGACGAGAAGGATAGAAAAGAAATAATACTGAGAGTGACGGCTGAGAGAACGGTTGACAAGCTGATCGCCAATCTTGAGAAAAAAGCCGCCAAAAGTTTGAGTTAACTTACACATAGTTGTCGGTTTAGCCGGGAAAAATACGAAGGCGAGAATGAATAAGCGTTCAATGTCCCCCGTGCATCTATTTTTTTGTTTTGGGGTTATTAGAAGCGACAGGAGGACGTCGTCGGATACTTATAAATTTATGGAATATGATTTGGTGTTTCAATAACAGAAAATATCGTTAAAACAACTGAAAATAAAATATTTTAAGTGCAAAACCAGCCTATTCGACACCGTTTTGGCTAAAGACATAAAAGAGAAACGCCCCTTTCGAGGCGTCGGACTAGAGATGCTATCCCTAGTGCTGTTGCTTATATTATAATAAGGGAATAATAGAAAATCAAGAGGTGAAAATGCAAAGAGTCATAGCGTATATTGATGGATTTAATCTGTATTTCGGTTTGTGTTCAGCCGGTCTTGATAAATATAAATGGCTGGATTTAAGCAAAATTGTCCATAAGCTTCTGAAACCGGATCAAGAGTTGGAAGAGATCAAATATTTCACAAGCAGGGTCAACAATAATCCGGAGAAACAAAAAAGGCAAACGATATATATTGAAGCACTGGAATCCACCGGTGTTAAGGTTTTTTACGGTAAGTATCAATCCATAAAAATAGAATGCAAAAGATGTGGTAATATTTGGAATGACTATAATGAAAAAATGACAGATGTTAATATAGCTACCCATATGCTTGCAGACGCAAATTCAGATAAATATGATATGGCAATGCTTATTTCAGGGGATAGTGATTTAGTCCCTTCTGTAAAACTAATAAACAAAGAGCAAAGAAATAAAAGAGTTTTTATCGCTTTCCCGCCAAAAGATTCAATTCCTCGGTGGCTGCTGCCGCAAAGCGATATATGATTATAGGCAAGAGGAATATCAGAGACAGCCAGTTTCCTGAGGAAGTATCTAAGGTGGAAATAGAAAAATTTCTTTGGGTTTGGCGCGACAACTATTTTTGGCGAACGATAAATCGATTTTCTTATTGTTTTGCTTAAAACATGCGCAAAGTCCAGGAAGAAAAATGCGGAAAGGCCGCTTCCGGCACCTGCGTGGAGGAACTGTTTGAATTGTATATGAGATTGGGGGAATCCTTCGGCGCAAAGCGCCTGAAGAAAGAATATCCCGGCATATTAAAGAACACGAAGCGTTCCCCAAAAGCGCTGATTCCCCTTGAATAAGCTGAGATTTCTTCTTACGCCCACGGCGATAATCAGGGTTTTGAAATTTCTTGAAAAATGACCTTTCGGGTTTCCCCCGCGCTTTGACGTTCTTTCATGTATTCTAACGGACCGCTTGAACGGCGGACGTAAAAATATGGAGTTTAACTCCATAAATTCAGCATAATTTGTGGAGTTATGGTATAATGTTTTTATGATAAAAAGGATATATGATTTACACAAACTTGTAAAAAAAGGCAAAGTCCTGATAATCTACGGGCCCCGGAGAGCGGGAAAAACCACTCTTTTGGATGATTTCCTCAAAAAAGACGGCGGCAGGCATAAGCTTGTTTCCGGGGACGATATAAAAGTCAGGGAAATTTTAAGTTCGCAGGAAATAAGGGAAATTTGCGAATATGCGGGCGGTTATGAGATTTTTGCCGTGGATGAAGCGCAGCAAATCGAGAATATCGGCCTTGCCCTGAAAATTCTTGTTGATAATCTCAATGACCTGATTGTTGTTGTGACGGGATCATCCTCGTTTGAGATTGTTCAAAAAACGGGGGAACCTTTAACAGGAAGAAAAAGAACCTTGATTTTGTATCCTTTTTCCCAAAAAGAGCTCTTGTCTTTGTGGAATGTGTCGGAATTAAAGGAGAAACTGGAAGAATTTCTGATATTCGGGTCTTATCCCGAAGTTGTAATGGCAAAGACCAAAAAAGAGAAAATAGAAATTCTGGAAGAACTGGCGAATTCCTACTTGCTGAAAGATATTTTGAGTTTTGAGAAAATAAAATCTTCAAAAATCCTGATTGATTTGCTGAGATTGCTCGCTTTTCAGATAGGAAGTCTTGTTTCTTTGAATGAATTATCCGGCAATTTGAAAATTGACGTCAAAACGGTTGGCAGGTACCTGGATTTATTGGAAAAAAATTTCGTCATTAAAAAAGTCGGCGGTTTCAGCAGAAACCTCAGAAGCGAGATTTCTTCAAAATGCAAATATTACTTTGTGGACAATGGCATCAGGAATGCGGTCATAGCCCAGTATCAAAACCTGAAGCTTAGAAACGACATAGGCGGGTTATGGGAAAATTTCTTTGTGGTGGAGAAGATGAAAAAGGCGGCCTTTGACAGGATTATGCCGGTTAATTTTTATTTCTGGAGAACTTACGGCGGCAAGGAAATAGACCTGATAGAGGAAATGTCAGGGAAGGTTTCGGCTTATGAAATCAAGTGGGGCGTTTCAAAGCATAAGTTTCCGAAAGACTGGAAGGAGAATTATAAAAACGCCAAAAATTTTTTAATAAGCAAGGACAATTACTTGAAGTTTCTTTTGTAGGCGGCTTGTTCGGTGGTATTTGGCGACGAATAAATTTTGTATAAAAAAAGTCAAAGAGTCAGAGAGTCGCAGAGTCGTAGAAACCGGCAACCGGACTTGACTTTTGGCTTTGTAATCGCGACTTGTATTCATGGGCTTGACCTCCTGGGTGAAATATAATACAACTATTATGTCAGACGGGTGCAGCCTATGTAAATTGCATTTCTATCTCGGATACGGGGTTTTGCTGCCCTTTAGGTTTTTGGAGGAATTATGATTAATGTTTCTGTGAAATGTCCGCATTGCGGAAAATCCTTGATGGATTCAAAAAAGAAATTGGATAAAAAACCATCCATACATGTTAATCTCATCTACGCGGGGAAAAACGCTCCGCTTTACATGAGTTCGGTTTATGGAAGCTATAAAATTGAACTTGCTCTTAAGATTCCTTTAAAAAAAATGGCGGGATTTTACTGCCCTCACTGCAATGCCAATTTGAAAATCGCCGGAAAATGCGATTTGTGCGGAGCTCCAATGGTGGCTTTTAAGCTTAAAGGCGGCGGCCGAATTCAAATATGTTCGAGAAAAGGATGTAAAAATCATATATTGGAATTCCAAAAAATATCAGAGCTTCAAAATTTCAGCAAATTATGTTTTCAAACCCAATTTTATGATAAAGATGGGATGGCAGTTAGCAATATTGCCGTCAAGCGAATTATTAAGACAAGGATAAAAGGAAGGTCTTTGATTTACATTTGGATTATAGGCACGGATAATAAAATATATTCCGTTGGCGCGGCGAGAAGCGCGGTTGAATTTAAGGAAGCGCAAAAGATGTATTTAAATGACGCTGTTAATCTTTTTAAGAAAAAGAAGGCGGCGCCTGCCAGAGGCAATGAATGCGTGAAATCTATAACCTATAATTGCGTGGGAAATGAAATGTATCAATGCACGCATACCCTATGTTATAGATGTCGGATTGTGTATGAGTGGGATGATATTGGTCTACATCCCGTAACCAGGTGTGGCTGGGAAACTGATGATATCATCTGCGAACCTACAGGCGAACCTTGCGGTGAATAATAAAAAATGATTCGGTGTCCCGCCAAAAGGCGGGACGGTCAAATCAAATTACAATAGGATTCTGATTATGGAAAATATACGGAAAAATATATGGCGTTTTTGCCTGATTTTATTTGGTTCAATAATTTTTGCATCTGTTGCGTTCGCGGCAAATAAAGCAAATTTGCCTCAAAATATGATTAAAATAATAGAAACAATAATCCAATTTGACCTGGAATCAGGGGATAAATCAAAAGCCATATGGCAAGGATTTAGTCCGATAAAAAGGCCATTACTTATATATTTTGACGGGGTAGGAAGCGTTCTGTTTAATCATCCAAAACCTCCCGCTGATTTTAATCTGTTTAGAAGATTTTTGCCCAAGATGATCGCGATTGATAAACCTATATTTTTTAGAGCAGGAGCCCTGTCGGAAAATTTTTCTTCGGTATATAGTTATTTGAATTATAACAATCGCAAGACTTTTTTCTTCAATGCTTTAACTGATGATAAATTTGGCCTATTGGCGCATGAAAGTTTTCATTTTTACCAGGAGAAGTATTTTAAAGCCATAGAAATACCTTATTCAAAGCGCGATGATTTTAGCATTGTTTCCGATAAAAGTTTGGCGACTATGTATTTGGAGCAGATAATGCTTGCGCAAGCGCTTTTGTCTGAAAGCGATTGGAAAGAATCCGTTAAAAATTTTATAGCTTTGCGCTCTGAAAGATATTTATGGGAAAATCCGTTTGTCATAAAAAGAGAAGAACAGATGGAACAATTAGAGGGTAGCGCCCAATATGTGGAAATGAAATCCGAAAAATGGTTGGAACATTGGCCCGAAAATTACGCACAAATAAAAACGGCATCCTTGCTGACCGTTTTTTTATCGCCGGCATATATGGAAAGATCACGTTATTATCACACGGGGCCCGCTCAAATGCTTATTCTGGACAAAATGAATATTGATTGGAAAAAAGAAGTTGCTTCGGGTAAATCGATTTTTGAAATTCTTAAAAAAGCCATGAAACTCAAAAAAACGGAAATTCCTTCAATAATCAAAAAAATCCATTTCAATTATGATTTTTCATCGCTTATGAATACTGCGCGTAAAAAAAGAGTGGAAGAGTTAGATAAAAGAAAAATCAAACTTAAAGAGTTTAATTCTGCCAATAGAGAAAAGATAATACTTGGAATTCACAAATTCCCGAAAGGCTGGAGCGGTTCTATCGGGCAAGCGCCGATTTGGATTTCAATGAGCGGTCAGGCAAAATTTTTCCCCGAATTGCGGATAAGAGAATTTAATAACCAAAACTATGGTTATATAAAAATCAGGAACACAATGCTAAAATACACGAAAAAAAGGGAGGAATATTGTTATGATTTGGAAATACTTCTCTCTTTGAACGAAAAACCCGAATTCATTGTGGATGGTAAAAAATTTATTCCTTCTGTTCATAATGCTGAATTCAAACATATTGAAATTCATTCCAAAACCCTGAAACTTAATCTAAAGCTTGCGGGCGCGATAAGAAGAGAGAGAAATAAAACGATAGTAAATTTTCAGGAGGCGGAAAAATGACGAAAAAGACATTTACTATTTTTTTATTTATCGCGGCATTTTTATTCGCGTTGTCAAATTGTTTTGCAGCGCGCGAATATAATCTTGAAAAAAAAGAAAAGCGGATGATAAAAGAAATTATTGCAATGTCCCAAAAATTCAAATTGAAGAATAATAAAATTTGGCCGGGATTTAATCCTCTCGCGCGGCCTATTGTGATTTCCATGGAAAACGGGCAATCAATTTTTTTTGGCAAAATCGCTCCCAAAGGATATTCAAAAATAAAGGGATATGAATATCCCGTTTACCGCAGCAATGGCGAAGCCGAGAAAGGTATATCGGCGAGTTTTTTGGACAGTTATAAAATAGGCGGCATTAACGCTTTTTTTTGTCGGATGAAAAATTCTGAAAGCGTTGAAAACACAGCCATGCTATTGGTGCATGAAAGATTTCATGAATTTCAAGACAAGAAATTCGCCAATATGATAAGAGATTCAAAGCGTTCAAAGGATAATGACAAAGAAAGTTTAATTCGCGCATTGCCGGAAAGAATATTTCTCGCGCGGGCATTGCTTTCATCCCGAAATAGCTTAAGCGATATTAGGAAATTTATAGTTTTGCGCGAGCGTCGCCGCTCGCGTGTTTCCAAATCCATTATAGAGGAGGAAAACAGACAGGAACGCATAGAGGGAACAGCCACATATGTTGAATACAAGGCGATTGGAAATGATAATAGATTTATAGTTAGCGAAGCAGCTTTGCGTGTAATAGACCCTGTCTCTTATACACATCTGACGCTGCCGACGAATTAGACGGTGTAGATCTCGGTGGTCGCCGTATCAT
>CALEIX010000032.1 GCA_937898825.1 uncultured Elusimicrobia bacterium
TTTTTCAAGCAGAAGACGGCATACGAGATGTAGAGAGGTCTCGTGGGCTCGGAGATGTGTATAAGAGACAGTCCTGACTGTGATTGTTGACCTGGAAAGCGACTTTGGCGGCAATGCGGAGTTTGTTTTGCTCAGCGATGAAAAGCCCAAAGACATATTGAAATGTCTGCGCGCGAGGAAAATTTCGAAGGTAAAAGCAGGTTCAGTGAAACCCGCCGCCTTTAAAAATTACAGGGTTTACTCCAGAGGCGAGACTGTGCTTATTTCAAGCGGTATTGTTCGCGGGTTTATAAGGATAGAGGATTTAACCGGAAAAGTTGTTCGGGAATTTATCAACGGAGGAGAAATGCCGGATGCGCCTTTCCTCAAAAAAGACGGTATATCTTATTGACGGCATGAATTTTGTCTGGGCCATGAGCGAGACGTTTCCCCGCGCGGATGTACCGGCGGCGTGCCGAGAATTTTTGCTGTGGCTTAACGGAATAAGCCGCTTGCCGAAAATGCGGCAAAACGATTTCAGAACGATTATGGACGGAGGGTTCAGGGATTTTGGGGTAAAGCTTCTGTCAAATGTACATATAGTCTTTACCGAAGGAATTACGGCTGATGAATGGATTTATGAAAGGAGCGTTTTTTTAAAGAGTCAGAATAAAAGGGTTGCGGTGGTAAGCAATGACCGAAGGTTGGTTGAGGAGCTTGGAAATGAGAATGTAAGATGTTTAAGTGCTGCAAAATTCTTCAGAATGTGCGAGGCAGCCAGAAAGGACAATATTTCATAAGTTGCGGATAAAAAGTATAATTAAAAAGGAGAGCCGCTTAAATTAAGATGGTTTTACGGGCTGGTGGCGGAATTGGTAGACGCAACGGACTTAAAATCCGTTGGCCGTAAGGCCGTGTGGGTTCGAGTCCCGCCTGGCCCAATAAGGAGTTTTTTATGGGTATAGTGCCGCAGGGAATTAAATTAATCATTATTGGATGTGCGGCGTTAATTGCCGGAATCCTTCTTTTTTTCTGGACAAAGTGGATTGGTCTTCCCCTTATAATTCTTTCTTTGATTTTTACATTGTTTTCTCTCTTTTTTTTCAGGGACCCCGTAAGGGATAAAATTTTCGCTCCCGGCGAAATAGGCGCTCCCGGAGACGGTAAAATAATCAGTATTTCCAAAGAGGATTATTACGATATCGTGGTAATCAGAATTTTTCTGTCCATATTCAATGTGCATTTACAGAGAGCTCCAATTGACGGGGAAGTAACAGACGTGGATTTTCATGAGGGGAAATTTGAGATTGCCTACAAGCCTGAGGCAAAAGACAATCAAAGGAATAAAATACGGATAGAAGGGGAAAATGGGCGATTTGCCGAGGTTGAGCAAATTGCAGGCGCTATAGCCAGAAGAATAGCCTGTTATGTCAACAAGGGCGACAGAATAAAGGTGGGGGACAAAATTGGCATGATTTATTTCGGTTCTCAGGTGGCGCTGTACTTGCCGGCAGACAGGGTTAATATCCTGGTAAGAAAAGGCGAGAAGGTAAGGGCCGGCGAGACTGTAATAGGATTGTGGAAAAGGAAAGGTTGAATGGGTGATTTGGAAGGTTCACGGAGAAATATCAGAGCGGTGATACCCTCTATTTTTACCATAGGCAATATGGGGTTTGGTTTTTTTTCCATACTTGCAAGCGGAAATTCAAATTTTGTCATGGCTGCGTGGTTTATTATACTCGCGATTTTAATGGATATGCTTGACGGAAGAATAGCCAGACTCGTTCGCGGTGAAAGCTCGTTCGGGATTGAAATAGATTCCCTGTCGGATTGGCTGTCCTTCGGTATAGCGCCGGCATATCTGATTTATGGCTTCGGGTTGAAATCCTACGGTGTGTGGGCATATCCAGTAGTTTTTTTTTATGTGCTTTGCGGAGCGCTTCGCCTGGCGAGATTCAATGTCAAAGCGCATTTCCGGGTTTCAGAGGAAAGAAAGAAGTTTTTTCAGGGACTTCCCATACCGGGCGCTGCCGGAATACTTGCTTCTTTTATTTTGGTGTATAGTCTGATAGAGGTTCAGGACCCCGCGCGCGGGATATCGTGGATAATGAACAGAATGCCGTTTATTTACGGCATTCTGCCTTTCTTGATAATTTTTCTTTCCCTTCTTATGATTTCCAGCATTCCGTACGGAGCATTTAAGAGTGGAAGTGTTTTTAAGCCAAAGTCAATTTCCTTTCTTTTTTTTGTTGTAGCCGCCATTTTTTTCATAGTTGCCTATCCCCAAAATTCCTTGTTTTTATTCTTTTTCCTTTATGTAGTTTCAGGAGTGGTGATGTTTATTTTTAAGTCTCTCGTTTCAGTAAAGTCCAGGATTTATCCAGAAACAAAAGAAAAATAAAAATGCCGCTGAAGGAAGGTTATTTTACTTCTCGTAATATATGTCGCAAGTCCGATAAGATGCTTGCGTTGCTTAAATCTTTCAGAAGGGGAAAAACGCTGAATTTAAGGTCCAGGAAAACTGCCCTTATTGTAATGGATATGCAGAGATACTTTACCAGTTCCAGGTCTCACGCTTATGTTCCTGCCTGCGGGGCCATAATAGCGAAAATCAAATGCCTGGCTTTAGCTTTCAGAAAAAATAATTTGCCCATTGTAATAACCAGGCATTTGAACACAAAGCAAAATGCCGGAGCGCTCGGCCGCTGGTGGAAGGATATAATAATGAATGACGGTAATTTCGACCGGATAGACGGGAGATTGAAAGACATAAAAGCGACAGTGGTTAAAAAATCTCAATATGACGCTTTTTATAAGACTCCGCTGGACAGGTTCTTGAAGGCAAAAAAGGTAAAGCAGGTTTTAATTTGCGGCGTTCTGACTCATTTATGCTGCGAAACCACGGCGCGTTCAGCTTTTGTAAAAAATTATGATGTCTTGTTTGCGATAGATGGCACTGCCACCTATAGCGAGAGTTTTCATTTCGCAAGTCTCTTAAATCTCGCCCATGGTTTTGCTGTCCCGGTGCTTACAGAAGAGGTTATAAGGAATTTGGATGCAGGTAGAAACTGATGTGTTGATAGCAGGAGCGGGGCCCGCCGGAATCTGCGCTGCCCTTTCGCTTAAAAAGTTCGGTATCCCTTTCATTGTTATTGACGGGGAAAAAATCGGCGGTCTTTTGAGGCACGCCAATCTTGTTGAAAATTTTCCTTTTCTTCCGGCGCAAAGCGGGATGAAAGTGGCGATGCAATTGGCAGAAATTTTGAGAAAAAACAAGATAAAAGTTTTAAAAGAAAAGGCCGAGTTTGTTAGATTTAACGGAGATTTTTTTCAGGTTGGCACGAATAAATCTGTCTTTTCAACGCGTTTTCTTATCGCGGCCACCGGAACGAAACCGAGAATTCCATTGATTTTTCGTTCGGCGGGAAACAGACTCTTGAATGAAAAAATGCCCGAAGTCTTAGTTCGCCTTAAAGGTAAAAAAATAGCGATTGTGGGAGCGGGGGACGCCGCTTTTGATTATGCCGGCAGTCTTTCGCGTAGAAATAAAGTGTTTATCTTTAATAGAAGCTCCAGATATAAATGTGCGAGTTTCCTTTTTGACCGCGCCGGGCGATCTGCGAATGTAAAATATTTTGCGAATATACAGGTGCAAAGGACCGAAGAAACAGCCGGCGGCTTGCGGATAAGATGCAGAAATAATGAAAGGGTTTTCGTTTTTGAGGTTGATTATCTGCTTTGCGCGACTGGAAGGAAGGCGGAACTTTCTTTTTTGGATGGCGTGAGAGATGTTATGCCGCGTTTGAAGTCTTCCAGGCGTCTTTTTATCGTGGGAGATGCCAGGAACGGAATTTTTCGCCAAATGCTTATATCTATGGCGGACGGAATGAAAGCAGCTATGGAAATAAAAAGAAGGATAGAAAAATGAAAATACTGGCAAAGTCAGGCAGGGATGATTTGGCGATAGTTTATGTCGCTGAAACCTCAGCCGGAAAAAAACTTGAATTTGTCGAATCTCTTCAGCCGCCCTTTAAGCGGAGAGAAAAGTGGGTTTTACTCGTTTCCTCGCTTTATGGTTGCCCCGTGAAATGCCGCATGTGCGATGCTAACCGTAATTTCAGCGGGATAGTGCCAGAGGAAGATTTGCTTGCCCAGATAAATTTTCTCGTTGAAAAAAGATTTGGAACCAGAAATTTTTATTGCGAAAAGTTTAAAATTCAATTTGCCAGAATAGGCGAGCCGACGTTCAATAAAAATGTGCTTTCAGTATTAAAAATTCTCCCAACCCTGTATACAAAACCCAAACTTTTTCCGAGCGTTTCAACCGTAGCTCCCAGGAAGGGTAAAAAGTTTTTGGATGAGTTGCTGGAGATAAAGAAAAGTCTGTATCCTAAAAGATTTCAGATCCAGTTTTCTGTTCACTCCACAGATGAAAAGATAAGGAACTGGCTGATGCCTATTGACAAGTGGAATTTGAGAGAAATATCGGATTACGGCAGGCGTTTCTGCGATGAGGGGGGAAGAAAGGTTACGCTCAATTTTGCATATAATGATGGATTTGCCCAGGAACCTGATATTATTAAAAGAATTTTTTCACCTGAATTTTTCGCGGTGAAAATTACTCCGGTGAATCCAACATTTGCAGCCATAAGAAATCGTTTAAGCAGCGAACTTGGTAACGGGGGGGGATGGAAAAATTTTGCGGAGGAATTAAAGAAAGCGGGGTATGAAATTATTGTAAGCGTTGGTGAGAAAGAGGAAAATAAAATCGGTTCAAATTGCGGTCAACACCTGTCTGTTTTGGAAAAAAGGAAAGTGAAAAACGGCTCAAGTTATTCATATCCGCTGGTAACAATGAAAATTCCCCGCTTTTTGTAATGGAACTGGCGGATTGAAAGTTTTTTAGATTTCTTCAGCAGCTCAAGCATTCTTTTGTCGCTGATGTTTGAAACCGCTGCCCAGAAGGGGAGAAAAGACTTGTTTTTATAGGGAAGGCGCCAGAAATGAAATTCAAGACGCTGGCCGGTTTTTATCTTTGTAAGGAATGCTTTTAATTTGTATTTGCGCTGCGAGTCGTTTTTCTGGGGTTTTACACCGCTGCTTTTGGATTCGGAAGAACCCTGTTTTTTAACTAAGTCTATGATTTTTGCCTGAACGAAATCGGCCTTTCTTCCGTTAAGCGTTATCTTTTCCGCGGGGGGAAATCTGACCGAGGATTTGCCGGAGAAAATATCCCGCAATGTCAGGGCGATGGAGTTTTTTAAATTTTGAGGAAGGAGAAAGAATTCCTCTTCCCCCAAAATTGTATGAATCTTATTTTGTTTCATTAAAAACACGAATTTTATCCGGAATGTTTTCTTCTTGATGCTAAAGTCTTTTTCGCCGGGCAGGGTGGCAATATAGGGAAAAATTTCCTTTAGGGAATCGACGGTCTTTTCGCCCGGGGGAGTTTTTATTAGAGAAACATCATCCCAGAAAAGCCAATTTGCTTTCCCCTGTGGGGGCAGAAATAAAAAGAGAGAAAAAAAAATTATGGTTTTTTTGAACATTGCATTCTTGGGAAAAGGACAGGTGGCTTTGTCTTGCTTCCGTACTGAAACTTGAAAGTTGCGGTAAAATTTGTCATTTTTTCAGAGGTTTCCGGCATAAATGGGTATATCCAATCTGCTATGCGAATTAGATAAAGGGAAATTTCAGAGAGCGTTTTCTTTGCCTTATCCGGTTCGGTTTTTATTTTTTCCCAGGGCTTTTCTGAATCTATTTTTTTGTTAAGTTCGGAAATGAGTTTCCATATTTTATTTAAGTATTCAGTAAGTCGGATGTTTTCCATATCTTGCTTAAGCTTAGATTCTGTGCGTAAAATTCTTTCCTCTATTTCTTTGTGTTCCTCAAGGGCGGGAAGTTTTTCCAGATTTTTCAGGGCGAGGTTCATTGTTCTTGAGAATAAGTTGCCCAAATCGTTTGCGAGGTCACTGTTGTATCTTTTTTCAAGCATTTCAAAGGAAAAATCCCCGTCATTGCCAAAAGGGACTTCTTTAAAAATAAAGTATCTAAAAGGGTCAAGTCCGTATTTCTCGACTACCGTTGACGGGTTTATGAAATTCCCTTTTGATTTAGACATTTTTTCGCCGTTTGCGGTCCACCAGCCGTGGGCAAAAACCTTTTTGGGCAGAGGCAGATTAAGCGCCATCAGCATTGCCGGCCATATTACCACGTGAAAGCGGTAAATTTCCTTGCCGACCAGGTGAATGTCAGCAGGCCATATTTCCTCAAATTTTTTCCTTTGCTCTAACTCCTTGAAGGGAAGTCTAAAGCCAGGACCTGTTATGTAGTTTAAAAGGGCGTCAAACCAGACATATATTGTGTGGCCTGGATTTGACCTGACCGGGATGCCCCAGGATACTTTGGTTCGGGAAACTGAAATGTCTTTTAATCCGGATTTGACGAAATTTATTATTTCCTGCGCCCTTTTCGGAGGAGAGAGAAAGGACGGATTTTCCGCATAGTATTTGAGCAGAGGTTTTTCATATTTTGAAAGACGAAAAAAATATGTGTCTTCTTTCACTGTTTCCACGTTTTTTCTATGCACCGGGCACAGACCGTCCGTTAATTCTTCCTTTTCGTAAAAATTTTCGCATGATGAACAATAAAGCCCTTCATATTTACCGGGATAAATGTCCCCTGTTTTAATAAGATGCTCAAATACGGCCTGAACCTGTTGTTCATGATTTTCGTCGGTGGTTCTAATAAAATAATCATATTCTATTGCGAGGGTTTGCCATGCCTTTATAAATTTACCGCAGATTAAATCCGCAAAGTTTTTTGGAGAAATGTCTTTTGCGGCAGCAGTTTTTTCTATGTTTGAACCGTGTTCATCCGTTCCGGTTTGTAGAAAGACTTTTTTGTTTTGGCGCTTCATATATCTTGCGATTATATCGGCAGCCAGAGTGGTATAGGCGTGTCCTATATGTGGCTCGGCATTGACATAATAAAGGGGGGTGGTTATGTAAAAACTTTTTTCGTTCGTTTTTTCCTGTTCTGCTTTCATTTTTAAATCGCCTTTTTCTTAAAATTTAGTGTTATATTATGCCTCAGGCATTTTAACGCTGCTATTTCAATCAATGGCGTGGGCATTACATTTTGCCTGAGGAAATCTTTGAATTTCAACAATTCTTTTATAACCTCACCCATTCCTTCCTTATCCGAAGCGTTGCTTTCAATTATCCATTTCTCATGCATTTTGGAAAGATAAATATCCAGCATTAAATTCGCTTTTTCCCTGGCAACGCCTGAATCTTTCCCAAGGGTTTGAGATAACATAAAAGCGTAGGTTCTGTCACCCGGGTCATATTCCGGAAAATCCTTGATTAACCGGCGCATGTCAAGGGCTTTTGAAATTGAACCACATGAAATATTGCTCAGAAAAGACGCTTCGTCTAAAGGAATTTTATTGCGGGTAAGAATTTCTTCCACGAGATTCTTCGGTAATTGGCCGAATTCCACGCAGTGCGACCTTGAGATTATGGTGGGCAGAAGAGCGGCTTTTTTTGAAGTTACCAGAAAGAAGTGGGTGTTTTTTGGGGGTTCTTCCAAAAGTTTGAGCATGGCATTCTGAGCTTGAAAAACAAGATCATCCGCCCCGTCTATTATGAATATTTTGTGTTCTGACAAAATGGGTCTTTTATCCGCATAGGAAGAAAGTTCCCTTATGGTGTCTATTTTGAGGGATTGCTGCTTTGAAAGGGGCTCCTGAAGAATTTGCGCCTGAAAGTTTTTGTCTATTATGCGCACATCCGGATGGGCGCCGCTTTCAATCTGGACGCATGAGAGGCATTTTTGACAGGGGGAAATATAGTCGTATTTCACCTCTTCTTTTTTGAATAAGCTGGATGATTTCTGATTACCAGATTTGCAGTTTATCAGTTTTGCGAATTCTTTCGCTGCCAGAAATTTTCCCACTCCTTTCGGACCGTTAAAGATAAGAGCGGAGGGGATGCGCCCGGTTTTGAATAAAACTCCGAGCTGCTTTAAAGCGTGAGCGTGTCCTAAAATTTTTGTGCTGCGCATATTAAACAATGCCTATGCGGGTGGAAATGACTTTTATGATTTTCCGGTGTATATTGTTTATCGTGTCTCCCGCGTTTATAACTGTCAAATTCTCCCTTTCCCCCAGTATTTTATATGCCTTGTTGACTTCTTTCCTGAATTTAGACGATTCGCTTTCTATTCTATCGGCGCCAGAGGTGTCACGGCGTCTGACAAAAAATTTGTCAGGTATGTTCAGGACAAAAGTGATGTCAGGCTTTAAATTTTCGGTGGCGATTTTATTAAGCATTTTTACAGTCTTTACCGGAATTTTTCGCCCGTATCCCTGATACGCACAGGAGGCGAGAGTAAACCTGTCCGATATAACGATTTTTCCAGACTCCAGAGAAGGAAGAATCAATTCTTTCACATGCTGCGCTCTGGAAGCCTCGTATAGAAAAAGTTCGGTTAACGGACACATTTTATTTTTAGGATTGAGAAGCAGCGCCCGCAAACGTTCCGACAATTTTGTTCCGCCTGGCTCTCTTGTGAGAATAAACTTTATTTTTTTCTTTCTAAGCCACTTCGCCAGAAGGTTTATCTGCGTTGTCTTCCCGGATCTGTCGGGTCCTTCGAAAACGATGAACTTTCCTTTTTTCATTCCTTAAATATTCTATATATTTTGTTTCAGGCGAAAAAGCCATGCCGATTTATTATTTTCCGGGCGGCCTGAGGCGGCAAAGGGGAAAACAGCGACCGGGACGAGTAACTGACTGTAAATTGCCGGTTGTTTGGTCTTGACTTTCTCTGTCTACCTGTTGTTTATGAACATTCTGAGTATCCGCAGTCATGGCAAGTCGGACCCGAACATCCAGATTCATAGCTTACATTGGATGAATAGCACTTTGGACAGTAAAGAGACCTTGATGCTTCCCAGAGTTCTAATGTATCAGGACCATCTATGTCTTCGTCGCTCTGGACAAATTTGGTTCTTTTCAGGTGACTGCGCAGGGCTATGGATATGGCATGCGCTATAGAATTCACCTTGTTTTCCCCAAAGCCGATCGGACGGTCGCCTTTTACGGAGTTTAGATGTTTAATAATGCCTATAGGATCTCCGCCTTCTTCCAGGTATTTTGAGAGCATTATGCCTATCAAAGCGGTAAGACCGCTTATTTCAGTTCCTAACGGAGGAATGTTTGTGAAGACCTGATAGGGACCGTCATCGTTGTAATTGATGTGTATATGCAAAGGGCCGTAACCGGTTTTTATCTGAAAATATTCGGAAGATACGCCGAATGAGTTGGGCTGAATTTTCTTTTTTCTTTTTCCAGTTTTCGTCCTGGATTTAGACGTTTCAAGATTTAGAACCTGCTGCGTTTTGCAGCCGTCTCTATAAACCGTTACACCCTTTAAGCGCAATTGATGAGCCAAAAGATAGCATCTTTTCACGTCATCAACTGTGGCCGAAGACGGCATGTTTATGGTTTTAGAAACGGCATTGTCCACATATTTTTGAAAAGCCGCCTGCATTTTAAGGTGGTATTCATAAGTAACGTCATGGGCGGAGGGGAATATCTGCTGGATGTCTTTTGGAATTTCGGATATTCCCTGGACGGACTTGTGGTTTTTTTCTATCTTTTCCCACAACTTTTTTTCATCCAAACCGAAATAGTTATTGTTTTTGGCGATTTCCCGGAAGAGACTGTTCACTTCGAAAAAAGTATCTTTGACTTCCGGCGTTTTGTTTTGCCTGATGGCGTCGAGCGCTTTAGCGTTATACCTTACATAAGCTATGGCAAAAAACGGTTCTATGCCCGAGCCCTGGAGTCCGGCGGCTATGGCTATGGTGCCGGTTGGAGCTATGGTTGTTCTGGAAGCGTTTCTCGGTTTGGCATAAACGCCTCTGAAATTTTTGCTTTCCTTGTCGTATATGGAATTTTTCCAGTTCGGAAAGACTCCCCTTTCCTCAGCCAGCTGGCATGAGAATTCCAGTGATTTTTCATTTATGAATCGCATCACCTCCTCGGCTTTATGGAGCGCCTTTTCGCTATTGTAAGCGATTCCAAGTTTTACAAGAGTTTCCGCCCACCCCATAATTCCAAGCCCAATCTTGCGGTTGGATTTAGCTATCTCTTCTATTTCGGTTAGGGGATAATTGTTTATGTCTACTACATTATCCAGAAACCTTACCGCCGTTTTTATGGTTTTTTCAAGGCGTTTATAATCTATTTCTCCGGACAGAACCTTGCCGGTCACAAAGTTTGATAAATTAATGGAACCTAAGTTACACGATTCCCAGGGCAACAATGGCTGTTCGCCACAGGGATTTGTGCTTTCGATTTCTCCTATGTGCGGGGTGGGGTTTGAATTTGTGTTGTTTATTTCATCGATGAAAACTATGCCCGGGTCCCCTGAAGCCCATGCTGATTCAACAAGCATGTTGAAGATTTCCCTTGCCTTTGACTTTCCTACAATCTGACGGGTATGCGGATTAATGAGCTCGTAAGAAGAGTTCGTTTCCACCGCTTTCATGAATTTTGAGTCCAGAGCCACGGAAAGGTTGAAATTTTCCATCGTTTTTTCTTTCGATTTCAGGGTTATAAACTCCTTTATTTCAGGGTGCCAGTACGAGAGAATACCCATATTGGCGCCTCTTCTCGTTCCCCCCTGTTTGACCACATCTGTCATCTTGTCGAATAATTTCATGAAAGATATTGCCCCCGACGCCACACCCTTTGTCTTGCGAACTATGTCCCCTTTCGGACGAAGTCTTTGAAATGAAAATCCCGTTCCACCGCCGCTTTTTTGTATCAGGCCCTGCGCTGTAAGCGCCTTGGCTATGCCCTCCATGGAGTCGGGCACCGGTAAAACATAACAGGCGGAAAGTTGCTGCAGTTCCTGTCCGGCGTTCATAAGGGTAGGCGAATTGGGAAGAAAGTCAAACTGAGCCATCATATTGCAATATTGGAGCGCTATATTATTTACCCATTCTTTAATCTGAGGTTCCTCTTTGTAAATTCTCTGGAGATTATCCATAAATCTCTTGAAATTTTCCTCCCTTTCACGTGCTTCATGCAGTCCATAATGGAATAAAAATGTTTTGGTCGGTTTTCCTGAGTCTATCTTTGTTTCTATAATCTTGACCCGCACACCTTCTAAAAGTCCCCATTTCTCGGCTTCAGGGTGGTAGATTATTTCGGAAAGGGCGATATTGTGGGCGACTCTTTCAAACAACTCTTCGGGGGTTTTCTCGGTTCTGAGATATTTGTCCTGGATTACCTTTCTCTGGTTTTCCGTTATTTTTATCTGTCTTCTTTCTGCTGTCATATTCTCCATTTTTTATGCTCCTTAAACGCGTTTTTCCCTCCCCTTTCTTGAAAAAAAACGTGCATGAATTAATCGCGAAAGGTTTGCCGGATAAAATTAATTTACCAAGTTGAAAGGGATTTGTCAAATCTTCGTCGGTCTCCATGAAATCGGGTTTTATAATTCCAGTTTTCCGACGGAAAAAAAGTTTCGCGCGCAAGATGTGAAAAATTGGTAGAATAGAAAAATGGGAATCGAAAAAGGGAATGGAAAACTTGTAAATTTCAGAATAGAGCCTTCTGTTAAAATCAGGCATAATCTCGCTTTTTTCCACATCCTTCAAAAAGATGAAAAAAACATTTTTGAGCTTTTAAGAAAAGTGGAAAAAGACCCTCTTTTCCGCAAACTTTGCGGTCATAGCGGGTTTGCCAGGGTAATTTCCTTTAAGAAAAATTCCAATTCTGCTTTTGCCTGGCAGGGACTTTCGGACGAAAACTTCCCACAGGGTTCTATCGCGTCTTTCTGCGGAGGAATAAGTCTTGAGTCAAGGGAGAGAATCCTTAAAATCATAAGAAGCGTTGGGCAGGCAAAGTTTGAGAAATATTTCCTTGGGGAAGTTTCGATTTCTAAAGAAAAGGTATTAAAAGAATGTGGAATAAGTTCTAATGAATACCGGGATATAATGGCTTTTCTTGCCGCTTTTTTTAATGCCTATGAAAATATCCCGTCTTCCCGTCTTCCCACCGATTGTTTCAAGTGCGTGGCGCGCGTTGCCAGAGAGAGAGGCAGATTTGTCATAGAGTACCTTTCGCTTTATTACGCCAGGGGCTTATATGTGATAAACGAGAAAAGGTTGAGTGAAGTCAAGACGTCCGGTCTATTGTCGGAGGATGAGTTGAACAGAATTGACAGTTTGCTCAGGCAAATAGAAGTAATTAACTGGCGAAAGAAGTGCATCTATAAGATTATTGAGAATCTGGTTAAAATTCAAAAGCCTTTTTTTGAACGCAGAAAAACAATCATTCCCCTTTCGCAGCGAAGGCTTGCCGTGGAAGCGGGAATAAGCCCAAGCTCGGTTTCAAGAATAATCAGGAATAAAAGTCTGCTTTTGCCGTGGGGAGAGGAAATGCCGCTCGCGGCCTTTTTTCGCAAGCAGAAATATTATATTATAAATATTATTAAACATTTGCGACCGCATCCCGGAAAAAAAT
>CALEIX010000033.1 GCA_937898825.1 uncultured Elusimicrobia bacterium
CCTTTTAACTCTCCTGACTTTTTCGGTTCTGTTTATCTCTTCCGCGCATGTCCACCGGGACTATAAAAACCATGACGATTGTATTTTGTGCGTAGTATCCGCAGTTTCCTCATCTCTGCTGACAAATTCAATTCCGGCTTGTGTAGTTTGTTTTCTGTTACTGTTTACCTTTTTTCTAAAACCGGAAGGAATATCCGAGACATATCTTTTTTCCACACTGAATCGTTCGCCTCCCGGTCTTTAGTCTTTTTTCCAGGCTGTCCAGCCATCCAGCTGTCTACAAGAATTTAAGACTATTAAAGGAGGTATAAATGAAATACTTTGCTGTTTTTCTTTTATTATTGTCGCTTGCGCCTTCCGTCCGGGCGCAGAATGGTCAAGTAGAAGAATTGAGAAGAGCGGCAATGCAAGAAGTCGGGTATGCGTCGCGCAGCGAACTAAAACCGGAAGATACGGTTTACAAATCGGGCGGTTTAGCCCTTCAAGCCCTTAATCCGGAAATAAGCATTACTGGAGATATGCTGGGAAGTTATGAAAAAACTCCAACTTCCGAAAAGATATCCAATTTCAATTTCAGGAATCTGGGGTTGCATTTTCAGTCTTATCTTGACCCGTATTCACGGTTTAAATCCGCGGTGGAAGTACATCCGGGGGAAGGGGCAGAACTCGGCGAGGCTTATTTCACAAGATTCGGGGTATTTAACAACGTGAATATCACGGCGGGTAAATTTCGCCAGCAATTCGGACTCGTCAATAGATGGCATAAACACGGCATTGATCAAGTTGATTTTCCTTTGGCCTTACGGCAGATATTCGGCGAGGGAGGACTCAATCAAACGGGCATTTCGGTTTATTGGCTTATGCCTGAATTGTTGGGTTCTTCAGAGGAACTGACTTTCGAGATGACAAGCGGAGAAAACGGCCGCGTGTTTTCGGGCAATGAAAAAAGCCGGCCGTGTTTTTTGGTCCGTTATAAAAATTACCGGGACATAAACGAAAATACTTATTTTGAATTCGGTCTCACTGGCTTAGCCGGCTCAAATGAGAAATGGACAATGAATACGACTCCTGTGACTTATGTTTATCACGCCAGGCCCGCTTTGGCCGGAGCCGTGGACTTTACATTTTTCTGGGAGCCCACTTACCGAATGAGGTATGAGAATTTTCTCTGGAGGACCGAGTTTTATTTTCTCAACAAGAAAATAATGGCTCCGGACGGTAGCGGAGAGGATTTGCTCAAACCCTGGGGAGCTTATACTTATGTCCAGAAAAAAATATCCAGGACTTTAAGCGTGGGAATGCGGGCCGATTATTACAAGCCTTCGGTCAAAAATTATGCGAATTTGAGCTCCGCCCTGTCCTTATTCCCTTTGGCCGTGACAAAAACCCGCTCGCGGCAGTGGCAGCTCGGGCCGTATGTCGTATGGAATCAAAGCCCTTTCGTCCGTTTCAGAGTGGAGTATAACCATCTGGATTCCCGGCATATGGGCGGGACTGAAAATATTTTTTATCTTCAGTGCATTTTTGCGGCCGGCCCGCATAAGCACGAAAAATATTGATTTGCAACGGAGGAAAAAATGAGCAGGAAAAATTTGTTTTTGACTTTATTCTTATTAGCAGTCTTCTCACCCTTAAAAGCGGCCACCAAACCGCTTAACGTTGTGACCACTTTGCCCGATTATGCGCGTTTTGTAGGGGAAATAGGCAGGGACAGAGTAAGCGTGAGAAACATAGTTTTAGGGGATCAAGACGCGCATTTCGTCAGGCCCAAACCCTCTTTCGTGAATATGGTAAGAAAGGCGGATGTTTTGATTACCACAGGATTGGATCTTGAGTTGTGGGTGCCAACCATAATAGACAAATCAGGCAATACTCGTGTGAGGAGCGGACGGTTCGGATATGTGGCAGTTTCAAAAGGAATCAATCTTTTGGAAAAGCCCAAGCTCATGTCACGTTCCGAAGGCGGTCTGCACATATACGGCAATCCGCATATAACGAGTTCGCCCTTGAATATGCGAACGGTCATGAAGAATATCGCTTACGGTTTGATAAAAAACGATCCCGAAAACAAGAAGTTTTATCTTAAAAACCTCAAGACCCTGCAAGATAAACTCGATAAAAAACTTTTTGGCAGCAAATTGGTTAAAATCCTGGGAGGGGACCTTTTGGTGAAACTTGCGGAAGAGGAAAAACTGATTCCTTTTTTAAGAAGCAAGAAATATCAGAATGAACCG
This sequence comes from uncultured Elusimicrobia bacterium, assembly GCA_937898825.1. Classification (GTDB taxonomy): domain Bacteria; phylum Elusimicrobiota; class Elusimicrobia; order Elusimicrobiales; family UBA9959; genus CALEIX01. The sequence goes on from CALEIX010000033.1 coordinate 2,235, forward strand.
CTGATAAACTATTTAGGCGGTTGGATGGAAGAAATGATGCCTCTTCGCGGAGAAAAAATCGCAACCTATCATAAAAACTGGGTTTATTTTCTGCGCCTGTTTGGTCTAGAAGAGGCGGGAACGATTGAACCCAAACCCGGCATACCACCTTCGCCAAAGCATGTTTCGCGTCTTATTGAAACAATGAAGAAAAAAGGCGTGAAGGTAATATTGGCGGCGTCTTACTTCGATAGGCAAAAAATAAATTCCGTCGCAGCCAGGGTGGGAGCGCAAACTGTTATTGTGCCTGTATACAGCGGAGCTTTGCAGGAAACGCCCGATTATTTTTCTCTGGTGGATTATTGGATATCCAGTCTAAAGAAGGCGTTCGCTTGTGCTTATGAAAAATAAATGCCTTTTGGATATGCCTTTGTAGTAACGTGAAAATGTTGGACGGTTTTGACTCCAGGCGCAATGGAAACTCTTGAATTGCTGTCGATACAATTGACGCTGATAGCGATTGTGCTTGTCATGCATGTTTATATAGGCTTGCACATAATAAGGCGGGGTCTGATTTTCAGTGATTTGGCACTGGACCAGTTGGCCGCTTTTGGGACCATAATTGCCGTGGCCGCAGGTATGGGATATGCTTGCGTTGCTTCTTATGTGTTCGCTTTTATTGCGGTATTGGCAGGATCTTATCTTTTGGCTTATGTGAAGCCAAGGAACGAGAGAGTGCCCAGAGAAGCGGTGATAGGCATAATATACGCTTTGGCCTTTACCGCTTCTCTTTTAGCCGCTGACAAAATGAGTCGAGGCGGAGATTACGTTTCCAAAACCTTGACCGGTTCGATGCTTTGGGTGACATGGCCGTTGGTCATTGTTACCTGCGCCGTTTATATTGCCTTGCTGTTTTTTCATTATTTGCGCAGGGAAAAATTTTTGGCTTTAGCCGATGAAAAGGCGAATATTAAAAACGTGGAATTCTGGGATTTTCTCTTTTTTTTGACCCAGGGAATAATAACGGTTCTCATTGTTCCGGTAGCCGGGGTTCTTTTGGCATACGGTTTTCTCATGATACCGGCTGCCATAGCTGTAATGTTCACTGAAGGATGGCTAACCGGAATGCTGATAGGCTGGACGAGCGGTTTTATAGCCTGTTTGGCGGGGGCGCTTACGGCATACAGGTTTGATCTTTCATACGGCCCTACTTTGCTTCTTTTTCTGGGATTTTTTTTCTTTTCTGCCATGATTATCAGAGGCTTTGTTATCTGGAGGAAAAAATGAACGCTTTTTTTTCCATAATGGCGGTGCCCTTCGCGGCTTGCGTTTTGATGTTCCTTATTCTCAATTATATGGGTATTCACGTTCTTATGCGCGAAATTATTTTCATAGATATTGCTCTGGCTCAAATTTCAGCCGTGGGAGCTCTGGTTTCAATGCTTGTCTTTAAACACAATCCCGCAATTGCCGAAGCGCTCGCTTTTGGTTTTTGTTTGCTGGCCGCAGCCTTTTTTTCCTTCGTGCGGAAAAAAAATTTCGGAATATCCATGGAAACCATAATAGGTGTTTCCTACGCGATAGCGGCCGCGGCTGCCTTATTTTTGATATCAAAATCCGCGCAGGGGCACACCAGCGCGGAGCATATGTTTGCGGGCAGCATATTATGGGCGACATCACGTGACCTCACAATGTCGTTGGTTATTTTTTCCGCATGCGCAGCTTTTTTTTATATTTTCAGAAAGAAATTTTTAGAGACTTCGTCCAGGTATAAAGAAAGTGTTTCGACCGATTTTTGGAATGATTTTCTTTTTTATTCTCTTTTCGCCGCTGTGATAACTTTATCGGTAAAAATGGGGGGAGTGCTTTTGGTTTTCGCTTTTCTCATAATACCGGCAGTGGTTGCCTCACTTTTTTATGGGGGCATTCAGAAACGGCTTATAGTTTCATGGGCGGTTTCATTAATCGCTTCTGCGACCGGTCTTCTTTTTTCCTACTGTTTTGATTTTTCAATTGGTCCTTCCATAGTCGCTTTTTTAGGTCTGATATTGATAATCGCTTCCCTGCGTGCCAGGGCGGCAAAAAAGACTTGTTCCTGACTCCAGCGCTTCACACGGATTTCCAAAAAAGGGGGGGGCTTGACAGTCCGCTTTTTTTGATGTAAACTGATAATGATAACCATTATCAATAAGGAGTAATTTTAATGAGAGGCTGTGCAAGGAAGAGATTCGGATTTTGGCGTTCCAGGTTAGCCGGTGCAGGATACCGAATGACAACTCCCCGGGGAGCAGTCCTTTCGGTTTTGCAATCCACCAGGGAACATTTAAGTGCGGAAGAAATTTACCTGGAAGTCAGAAAAAAATATCCTGTTGTAGGAATTGCCAGTGTTTACAGAACGCTGGAATTACTTTCTGAGATGGGATTTGTTTTTAAATTTGATTTTGGCGATAAAAGAGCCAGATATGAAATAGCGGATAACGAGCAAAAGGGACACCATCACCATTTAGTTTGCACGTCGTGCGGTAGAATAATAAATTGCAGCGATTTCATAGATAAGGAGAAAAAACTTTTAACAGAGACTGAAAAAGGTCTTTCACAGAAATATAATTTTTCAACACTTACATTATTAAGTAATGGGTATTGGCTTATATCCAATCGGAATAAAAACACAAGAAAAATATCGCATGGACTAAAATTAAATATACGAAGTCTCCCTATACTTTTATCTATTAGTGCACAATCAATAACTTTAGCGACATGCTTAAATGAGTTATTTGAATTTATTTCAGGAGAAATACTTTCTTTTACAGTGCCAAATTTAATCAGAAAAAAATTATTGGAAATAGTAAATAACCGATTGAAGTATTCAGAATCATTAATTGGATTAAAAACATCTTTAACAAAAAAATATAGGAAAATTAATTTAAAAAGTTTAACTAAATGGATTGAGGAAGATTTTAATTTGAATAAGCAGGTTATTAGATGAAATCCTCTGTTTATAAAAAGTTCATATTTGTCTTAATATTAAATTCTCTTATTTTACCTTTCTTTAATTTCTGCTGGGCAAAATGGCAGATAGAAACAGTTTACTCAGCAGCTTCTCTCGGTTTGTATACTTCCATGGCTCTTGATGCAAACAATTATCCTCATATTTCCTACTATGATAGTTCAAATGGTGATCTAAAATATGCAAAATGGACAGGTTCTTCCTGGCAAATAGAAACAGTTGACTCAGCAGGTGATGTGGGATCGTATACTTCCATAGCCCTTGATACAAACAATTATCCTCATATTTCCTACTATGATAGTTCAAATGGTTATCTAAAGTATGCAAAATGGACAGGTTCTTCCTGGCAAATAGAAACAGTTGACTCAGCAGGTGATGTGGGATCGTATACTTCCAT
>CALEIX010000034.1 GCA_937898825.1 uncultured Elusimicrobia bacterium
TTCAATGACTACTTGACAAAAATTTGACCAGTCAAGACTTGTTAGGGTTGCCCCTTGAAATCAGGTTTCAATGACTCATCGCTAATGCGATTTTTTGCACATGTGAGTTAGGGTTGCCCCTTGAAATCAGGTTTCAATGACTTTTGTGTTCCTGAGATTCAGGTTAAACGTGGTTAGGGTTGCCCCTTGAAATCAGGTTTCAATGACTTTGAGTATTTTACTCTACCGGCTGATTTTCGTTAGGGTTGCCCCTTGAAATCAGGTTTCAATGACTCACATACATTTTCATTGCAAAACCAACATCGTTAGGGTTGCCCCTTGAAATCAGGTTTCAATGACTACTTGACAAAAATTTGACCAGTCAAGACTTGTTAGGGTTGCCCCTTGAAATCAGGTTTCAATGACTCCTCCTTCTGTGGTCTCTTATTGATAACGAGTTAGGGTTGCCCCTTGAAATCAGGTTTCAATGACTACATTGAGAATTGTATGATTATCCGTTTCAGTTAGGGTTGCCCCTTGAAATCAGGTTTCAATGACTAGAGTATTCATCGGTTAGTATGCTGAGATTGTTAGGGTTGCCCCTTGAAATCAGGTTTCAATGACTTTATCAGTTGGCGCATGCAAATATCCCTGCGTTAGGGTTGCCCCTTGAAATCAGGTTTCAATGACTATTTAGGATTTTATCCTGTTAGTGAAAGTGGTTAGGGTTGCCCCTTGAAATCAGGTTTCAATGACTGAAGTATTACCTGAACAATTGACTTAAGGGGTTAGGGTTGCCCCTTGAAATCAGGTTTCAATGACTGTGTTGCTGATTTTCATCAATATGTTAAGAGTTAGGGTTGCCCCTTGAAATCAGGTTTCAATGACTCGCGGTTCGTCAATTACTGATGTTTCCGCGGTTAGGGTTGCCCCTTGAAATCAGGTTTCAATGACTAAGCATAACCTTGATTGACCGCAACAATGGGTTAGGGTTGCCCCTTGAAATCAGGTTTCAATGACTGATAAATGCAAAGAATCACGAACTTGCTTTGTTAGGGTTGCCCCTTGAAATCAGGTTTCAATGACTCGATGTATCATAGAAAAATACACCGTCAGCGTTAGGGTTGCCCCTTGAAATCAGGTTTCAATGACTCAAGAGTTTTGACATCTATATCCACAGTGGGTTAGGGTTGCCCCTTGAAATCAGGTTTCAATGACTATATAAGGAATTTTTCCTAATAAAAATCAGAGAAAATTTTTAAAAAAAGTTATTGAAAATCCGCAAAAAAGAGAAATGAAATCCGTTTTTTTCAAATTTAAGGGCAACTCTAACAAGATTTAATCGCAAGATGCGGGATTTTCCCGTCCTAATCCAGATTGTTGAAAAGTTCCGGTTCTTTAATTTCAGTTTTTAATTTGCCGTAATAATTCTTTACCATTCCAAACTGCTTGTCCGTGAGAAAAAAAATGGTAATTTGACCATTTTCCGGGGCCGTTATCCTTTTTGAAAGCCAGTCAGCTTTATCTTTGCTTTGACAATAATAAGAGTATATGGACAACTGAAGTTTCGTAAAGCCCATATCAAGCAAGGATTTCCTGAAATTATTGGCTATTCTCCTTTGTTTCTTTGTGAGCGTCGGCAAATCAAATGCCACGAAAATCCACATGGTCTTATACGCAGAAAGCATTGTTATACGCGCGGGATTTCAATTTTGCTTGAATTCCTCATTAAAAAAGAAATGTACGACTGCACATACTTTTGAGTACCTGCGAGAACGGAATATTTTTCTTTTCCTATCTTGAAACTTTTTTTTATTATTCCGCTTAAAAGATTTTTTGTTTCGGAATCCAAAAACTTCTTGTCCCGCAATTCGCTGACATTGTTTTTCACGTACAAATCGGCAAAAGGCCTCAGGGGTTCCATTAAATCATCCACAAGGCATAAAGGATTCTGTTTATGGCTGTGAAAAATCCCAAGGGCAGGATTCAATCCAGAACCGACAATGGCGCGAGCAGTATTGCTTCTTAAAATCGCATAAGCGTAATTCAAGGACGAATTAATAATATCCTCGGAATTCTTGTCCCGTTTAAAATTGTCAAAAAGAGAAGGAAAGTATATTCTGGCAGCCGCTCCTTCCCTGTTAGTGGCATCACCCGATTTAACATCATCCGCATATTCCTGAAGTTGAGAGCATGCATCTTTCCTGCCCATCAAAGATAAAACACCAGCCTGATTCAGAATTTTAGCCGCCACTATATTTTTCCACGCCTTTTTCCTTAATGGGAGCGACGCGTTTATCTGCGCATTAATCCTGTTTCCGTATTCGCTGTGCAGAAAATTAGCGAGAAGTATTCCGCAGGGATTGTGAAAACGGTCGCACAAAACAAGCGGAACATTGTACTCAAGAAGTTTTTGAAGTAATACTCCGCTGTAACTTACAGAGTAAGAATGTACTATTATGCAGTTTATATCCGAAAGATGCGCCCTTAACCTTTCCTCTCCGTCCTTGACGGCGACAAAATTATTCTGGCTGAAAACAAACCTGTAATTATCACCCGAAATATCAATTATTCTCCACATTCCTGTCCTCAAGGATTTTTGAACGATACCTAATAGCCCCCAAATGGGAGAGCATTACTTTTCTCGGCCTGTATTTTTTCATTGAAGATATACAGAATGAATCACCCGGTTTTATTTTCGCTCTTGAAATATTACTTATCCATAAATTAATCTGATCTCTTTTCCCATCGAAATAAGCGGGCAATTCTGTAAAGGTATTAACCTTGACAAAAACCCTATTCTCAGGCGCATTCGCGGTCTTAACACTTAAAGCCCTTTTTTCATCCGAAACATCGCATTCAAGTATGTCTCCCTGATATATTCTTTCAAGAAGTTTAAAACCTATCTTTCTGTACTCGGGCTCTCTGCCTTTCATCGCGTCCACTTTTCTTATTATTTCTCCGCAAAGTCGCCCTTTTTCATCATGATACAGGTCTATACATAAACTCTCTCCAGTATCATAGCCGAAGCCTGGACCGCCATTCGGGGCCTTGAGGGTGAAAAATTTTGCGCGTTCTTTCATTTCAAACTGATAATATTTCCCCCCTGTTATTTCCAGCGCTTTTTTCAATATCCTTTTATCATTTATTTCATAAGTCTTTTTTCCTTCTCTCTTCAAATTTTCATTATCTTCCTCAAGGCGCTTTCTCGCCTCAATAAGATTGTTTTTGACCACTTCAAACAACCTATAGTTTTTCCCAATTTTCCTTTTCAATTCCACATTCCCGTTTTTTTCTATTTCACCGCTTTTCGAACAAAGGATTTTTTCCAGCTTCTCAATATTCTCCGCCTTTATATCCGCAATCCCTTTTGCCACAGAAAGAATATATCTGTCTTTCATTCCATAAACTTTATACGCCGTACCTTTAATCAGTTCTCCGTTCGGATTATGATCCGTTTTTATGCTGATATGGCAATTGCGCACGGCATTGCTAATCATTCTGGAGAATTCATCAACATCTCCGCCAGTCGGAGGGATAAAAATATCCGAAAGCCAGTTCTTCTTTGTAAAATCTATTTTGTAGCCCTTTCCACTTAGATAATTGAGCATATTGGAATAACTTTTGGAAGCGAAAGCCATTACCATGGCGTCTATAGCATGATGACGATGATCATTTCTCAATTTCAGTTCAAGTGAAACCGTCTTGTCAAAATCCGGTTTTTCTTTTTCATAAAGCATTTCCTTGATTAAAGGCAACAATATCCCATTAAGTTTCCATGCTATTCTCAACTGAGCTGTCAGCCCTCCTTTATACGGAATAACTTTTGTCTTTTTATCAAAAAGGCATGTCAGATACTTTGAGGCTGATTTGGCGATATACGAATTATCAGTTGAAAACCGGACTTTCATATCCCGATTTTTAATGAATTCCTCATAAGCTCCTTGTTCAAAACGCCATCTTTTGCCCTTAAGCCCCTCGGTGCTTTTAAGATAATTGATGATTTCCGGCCATTTTGGACTTTTGTAAAAAGCATTGAACGGAGGCCTGTCTCCCTTTTGGGCATTGCATTTATTATGCGCTATCACCAGATTATTCCGTGAATTGTCTTGGCTTTCAGACAGAGGAAATATATGCTCATAATCGGCTCTGCCGCAAACTATGTCATCAACATTTATTTCATCAAGACAATAAGGGCATCTTTTCCCCTGTTCTTCCCACAGCAGGAACTTTAAAACATGAGACCTTTTCACAGCATTCGGTCTGCAGTATTCTTCATAAATCCTTTCTTTTTCCGCCTCATTTCTGCTTTGTTCTCTGGATAATACTTCTCTTTCCAGTGCGCTCTTCTTCAAATCTCTGGCCACTTCAAGACTTATGCCAACAGGTTTCTTTCCAGCGATTTTTATAACTTCATTTACCAGCTTCCTTAGTTCATTCAAAGTCTGATGCACTACTGGATTAGCTATTCTTCCATATTTTTCCTCTCTGAAATCCGTATTCGGCTTTATGTACTTCCTGCCTTTGAACTTTTCTGAAAAGGCCTTGCCTATGACCGCCTGAGTGGAATCATAAAGAATCTCTCCATAATACGGAAGGAAATCATATACCTTGCTTTCTCTGGCTTTCATCCTTCCGTCTTCAATGGCCATATCCACAGATTCCGTATATGAAAAACCTTTTTTTATATACTTCGTGATTATCTTCGTCGCAGTCGGTCCTATCGGGGCATAACCAGAAATCATTTCTATTTCCTCAATGGCTTTTTCTATTTCATCTTTCTTCAATTTATATTTGTCAGACAATATTTTTTTAAGAGAAGAATCATCGGGACTAGATATCCAGTCGTGAAAAAATTCATTCCTGAGACGCTCGTCAAACCTCTTCCAAAAAGACATGCTTTCAAAGTCGATATTCCTGTAACCTTTGATTTCCTGTTTTTTCTTATCTCGACCCTGAAGCATAACTTCTGCATGTTCATTCAATTTCAAAATATCCATGACATTTTTTGCAGTCAGTTTTTTTCGTTTCTTAAGTTCTCCGAATAATATTTCCTTTTCGGAAATCGCCAGTTCCCTCTCCTTGAAAGAAACAACTTCATCGCCTCTTATCTGCGGATCGAATACTCTCGCATTGTTAAGCGCTTCCCACATTCTTCGGCATTCGGTCAGCGGATGCGCCTTGGGAAGTCTCTGCTCTTCCGGGAAATAAGGGCAATGTCCCGGTTCCGGAACAAGTTTCTCGTTTTCATAATTAACCGTTTCCATTATTTGCCGTCTATAATCATCGGTAAAAATATCTCCGTAATATTCGCTCTGAACGGCAAGTATCTCGTTTAATTCAGCCAAAGTTAAATCCCTGGTATTTATAAACTCAACTCTTCCTTCCCTGTTTCTGACAATGTCTCTCTTATGCGCATCTTTGTTTTCTATCTTTTCTTTATAAAGCATCTCGCCATATGTTCTGTATTTCTTTTCACGCATAAGATTTGCGGAGGTTCTGGCTTTTTCCCTTAATTCCTTTGTTTCTTTTTTCTTTTTTTCGTCAAATTCCTCAAAAGTTCTGACAGACGCGGTTCCCCTATGATTCGCCAAATGATAAATAATATACCCTATTTCCTTCAGGTCAAGTTTTTCGT
>CALEIX010000035.1 GCA_937898825.1 uncultured Elusimicrobia bacterium
ACAAAATAAAGAAGCTCAAAAAGAAAAAGGTGATTTTGGAAAGGGAGAAAAAATCTGCCCGGAAAAAGCAGATAAATTATCGACGCAGCGCCACTAAGAAGACGAGGCAGTTGACTTATGTCAGGCAGGAGAAAAAAAGGATTCTTAAAGTGGTGGAAAAGCTCAGGGCTGATGCCAGAAGCCTGAACTGGCTTATTAAAAAGCTTGAAAAGCAATCGCCTTACCGGAAGAAAAAAAAATACCGTTTACCGATTTCGAAACATTCGCTGCCATGGCCACTTTACGGCAGAGTCGTTTCTAAATTTGGGAAGGAAAGGATAGAAAAACTCCAAACGTGGCTGGTGAGGGAGGGTATTAAAATTGAGACAGAAAAAAACAAGGCTGTTTTTCCTGTGGCTGACGGAGAAGTAATCTACGCCGGGCATTTTCGTAGTTACGGAAATGTGATTATTATAAGCCATGAGCGAAATTTTTCGTCTATTTACGGTATGCTTTCCAGCATTAATGTAAGGCGCGGCGAAAAGGTAAGTCTCAATACGCTAATAGGACGGGCTGGAAAGGACACGCAGGAAATATATGTCAAAAACACATCTAATTCAAAATCGGTTCTTTACTTTGAAATCAGAATCGGCGTTCAAGCGGTAAACCCTTTAGATTGGTTGAGACCAAACCGGTAAAAGCAATTGGCAGAGCAGGTGCGGCATTGCTTTTTGTCCGTTATATGCTTAAAATATTACATTAGGAGAGAAAGTGCTAGTATGGAGAAAGATATGAAAAATATTAAGCGAATTGTATTCATTCTTTTAATGGCTTTTGGGATAGGACTTCTTTTCCCATACGCCAATTACGCCGTTGATAAAACGTATCAAAGTCTCAAGCTTCTTGTGGACATACTGGAGCTTATAAATGAAAATTATGTGGAAGAGGTGGATGTAAAAAAACTTGTCTACGGAGCCGCCCGCGGCATAGTGAATAGACTTGACGATTTTTCGCAGTTTATGGAGCCCGAAACTTACAAAAGAGTAAAAAGCGATACAGAGGGAGAATTCGGAGGAATCGGTATACGGGTCGAGTCCAGAGGTGGCTGGCTCATAGTTGTCACCCCTTTGCCGAATACGCCGGCATATAGAGCCGGACTCTATCCGGGGGATAGGATAATCAAGATAGAAGGGAAAACTACCAGGAATATGCTTTTAGAAGAGGCTGTGAAGCGTTTGAGGGGGAAACCGGGCACTCAAGTCAATATCACAATAGCCCGGGAGCCGGAAAAAGAGAAGGAAGAATGGATAACAAAGGACATCACTATAACCAGGGCATTGATAAAGCTTGAAAATACAAAATACAAGATGCTTGAGGATAATATAGGTTATTTGAAAATAGTGGATTTCACGGGGCATGTGGTTGAGGATGTGAAAAAGGACCTAAAGGTTCTTGAAAAAAAGGGGATGAAATCGCTTATCATCGATTTGCGTTATAACCCGGGCGGTTTGCTTATGGCAGCTGTGGATATATCCAAGCTTTTCTTAAAATCGAACAAAATGATTGTTTTCACCAAGGGCAGAAACGGAGCCAATTATCAGGAATTTCGCTCGAATTCCGAAGCGGAATATCAGAACCTTCCACTTGTGCTGCTTATAAATCGCTATTCGGCCTCAGCCAGTGAAATTGTTTCGGGTGCCATGCAAGACAATAAAAGAGCGCTGGTTATAGGAGAAAGAAGTTTTGGAAAAGCGAGTGTTCAATCCATAATTCCGCTTTTTGATAAATCTGCTCTCAGACTGACCATAGCCAAATACTACACCCCGCGAGGCAGGTCTATCCAGCGGGACAAAAAACACGAAGGTGGAATACAACCGGACATAGAAGTCAAAGTGCCGCGGGAAATTGAGGCCAAACTCATATCCCAGTGGGAAGAGATTTTTTATCCTGAGGATGGCAAGAAGCATAAAGAAAAGAAAAAAGAAAAGGTCAGAGACGAGGTGCTGGAAAGGGCAGTTGAAATATTAAAGGCGAGAGATGTGCTTACGAATCTTGATCCGAGTAAAAAATAGCGGAGAATGAGAATACTCGCCATAGAAACAACCTGCGATGAAACGGGGGCCAGCGTTCTGGAAAATAAAACAATAAAAAGTAATATCATTTTTTCGCAGGTTGCTTTGCATAAAAAATATTCCGGGGTTGTTCCGGAACTTGCCAGCCGCGCCCACATGGAAAACATATCCCTTGTGATAAGCGAGGCATTAAAGAAAGCGAAACTGCTTCCGGGAAAAAGGAGAAAATTCCCTCGATTTGACGCTGTTGCTTTTTCAAGAGGTCCGGGCCTGCCAGGAGCCTTGCTTGTGGGGAGAGTGGCTGCAGAAACGATGGCGAAATTTTGCGGCGCCGCTTTAATTGGTGTCAATAACCTTGAGGGACATTTCCTTTCTCCGATGATTAACAGAAAAAAAATTGAAGATAGATTTAAGTACCCTTTACTCGGATTGGTAGTTTCCGGTGGACATACCGAATTGTGGCTTTCAAAATCTGCCGGCAAATATAATCTGCTTGGCTCCACGAGAGACGATGCCGCGGGTGAAGCTTTCGACAAGGTGGCTAAACTGATTAATCTGGGATATCCCGGAGGTCCCGTGATTGAACAATGGGCGCAAAAGGGGAGTAGAGATTTAAAATTCCCCCGCCCCTTCATGGAGGGAAATTTTGAATTTTCTTTCAGCGGGCTTAAAACCGCCGTAGCGTATTATCTGAGAGATAATTGCCGCAGGGAGTTGAGTGCCCGGGAAAAAGCGGACATATGCTTCTCTTTTCAAAATGCGGTAACTGATACCCTTGTTTATAAGACTCTTTTCGCCATGGAAAAGACCGGTGTTTATTCAGTATCGGCCGGAGGCGGGGTAATGGCGAATGCTTTTTTAAAGGAAAGGCTTTTGCGAGCGGTTTTGAGCCGCGGCGGAAAAGTGTATTTTTGCGATAAGAAATACGCTTCTGACAACGCTGCGATGATAGCTGTAGCCGCGTGGATGAGACTTCAAAACGGCAGGTTTCGCAGTAATATTGATATAGCTCCGCGTCTTAAGATAGAAAGTTGGCAATAAATCTCTAATATGTTTATGTAATAGTATCGCGGAATATGGAATTCTGGATTTTATCCGATATAGATTCGGCCAAATTTCTCGCCATAAAGAAAATGGTGCAGAAGTTCAACATTGAATATCCCCGCATAAAGGTGAGGTTGCTTATTAAAACAAGGCAGTCCATGTGGGAAAGCATGTTTTTGTATTTGCGAAATCCGAAACAGTATCCTTTAGCCGATCTGCTGGAAATTCCGCATAGTTGGACCAAGGTGCTGGTAAATCTTGAAATACTCAGGGAGATGAAGAGTATTGCAGATATTGATGCCGAGGATTTTTTTGATTTTTTGAAAGACGGAATGGCGCTGAAACCAAAAGGCGATTATTTTTCCCTTCCATGGTGGCTGGAACTCTACACCCTTTCGGTCAGGGAAGACATGTTGCGTTTGATAGGGAACGCCGCCGAAAAATTGGCCGTGTGGGAAGGTTTTGTGGACGTATGCAGATTTTTAAAGTCCAAAAACAGAAAAAGCAATTTCTATCCGCTTGAAAATTCCAATCCATCCGGCGCTTTTTCTCTTTATGATGTGCTTCCGTGCATATGGAACAGGGGCGGGAGACTTTTCAATGATGAATTTACCAAGTGTGAAGCGAGCAAGGTAGAGGTTTTACGGGGAATACAGGATTTTATTTTTCTTGCCCGCAAGGGGTACCTTCCTCTTTTCAAGGAGAATTATTACGAAGAAAAAGGGCTTCTTTCGGAGGGCAGACGGGCCATGATTTTGAGCGGGAGACTGCCCTCGTGTTACCGTAAAACTCATGCTCCAAAACTTGTTTCTTTTATTTATCCGAATATAAACCGGGACGGACATTTCGCTTCGAGCGTAAACCTGGCTGTCACCGTTCGGGCCAGGGAAAATGAAACCTCCCGATTTCTTCGCTTCTTATTTTTGCAGGCAAACCTGAAATTTCTGGCGGAAAGTTTTAATGTCTTTCCCTGCATGAAAAAAAGCGCAGAATATATTTACGAGCAAAAGAGGTTTTCTGTTTATAAAACCATACTCTCAAAGCCAAGAATGACTCCGGACATCGAAATATTTCCGACGTATGAATTCTTGATGAACAATCTGCTCAAGGAAATGGCAATAAAAGTGGCGGCGGGGGCGTGGGATGAAGATGATCTGCAACGCAAACTGATTATTGTTCAGACGGAGGTGGATTATATTTTGTCGTCGTATTGAGTGATGTTAATCTGGCTATGCAACGGCATAAAAGTCTTGAAAAAGCGTTCTTCGGCAGCGATATAAGCGAGAAGCTGGATTTTTTCGGCCTTCTCATAGAAATTCTCGCCAACCAATTTTCCTGCGACGGTGTTTCCTTTTTTGAATATAATCAGCAGGAGCGGTTCCTGGAAATGAGGCTGCATTACAGGCGCGGGATTACCTTCGAGGACGAGGAGAGTCTTTTTGTGGAGCACCTGCCCCATCTTCAAAAGGCATTGTACGAAAAAGAGCCTCAGTCGGTTAAAATTTTTGGCACATACTTTCTTTACGTGCCTTTTACTGTTCGTTCCTGCAGGATGGAGGAAGAAGAAAATGAGGACAAAACAGCTTTTATACGGCTTGAACGCCAGGAAAAAGCTAAGGCATTTTCTAAAACTGAAATAAAGCGAATAAGGGAAAAGATCGGGGATTTCTTGAGAAATTTTTATCAAACCGAATTTTTGTCTCTCAATAAAAAATACGTGCAGAATCTCTATGTAATAAAAAACCTCAGCGAGATATTCGCAAGGTCGCTGAGGGTAAGGGAGAGCTTTAATCATATACTTAAAGGTTTGCAAAGACACTTCGGTTTCGACCGCATAAGGCTCTATTTAGTTGAGGAGAAACTCAATAAGCTTCAGGGTGTCCTGAGCGTGGATATACTCGGAAAAGTAAAATCTCTTGAATTTGAGCAAATACCGCTCGAAAAAAATTCTCATAGGTTGGCGGACATAATTCTTGAGAGAAGACTGCAGCCTTTTTTTGACAAACATACGCAAAAGGTTCTTTATGTCCCCCTTGTTGTTCAGAGCGAAATAATAGGACTTATGATAGTAGACAATATGCTCAGTCAGCAGGATATAGAAGAAACGGAGTTTGCCATGCTCAAGGCTTTTGCCGGTCAAATAGCCCTCGTAGTGGACAATGTGCAGCTTTTTGAGAAGATAGAAGAACTTTCGCTTTATGATGAACTCACCAATCTGCCTTTAAGACGTTATTTTCACGAGCGCTTTCAGGAGGAGATGTACCGGGCCGACAGATTTTCCCAGCCCATGGCCGTTGTATGGGGCGACATAGACTACTTTAAGCAAATTAATGATAATTACGGACATCAGGTGGGTGACAGGGCGTTGAAAGAAGTTTCCCGGGTAATAATGGCGAATTTGAGGAAAATTGATTTTCCCTGCAGATATGGCGGGGATGAGGTGCTTATTATGCTTCCGCAGGCGTCCGGCAACGACGCCCTGAAGTTTGTGGAAAGACTGATAGAAGAGATAAAAGAGATACGAATAGAAGTGCCCTTTTCCAGGTATAAATATATAACGCTTTCAATGAGCTTTGGAATAGCCACCTTCCCCCAGGACGCCACCACTGCCGAGGATCTTCTTCAAAAAGCAGATGACGCCCTTTACTGGGTAAAATCCAGGAACAGGGGACAGGTGACCCTGTATTCAGATATCAAAACGCAGAAGGAAAGAGGGCAGAGTTAAATGATGAAAAAAACAGTATTTTTGCCTGTCTCTTATACACATCTCCGAGCCCACGAGACCTCTCTACATCTCGTATGCCGTCTTCTGCTTGAAA
>CALEIX010000036.1 GCA_937898825.1 uncultured Elusimicrobia bacterium
ATCCTTTATCCTTTATCCTTTATCCTTTATCCTTTATCCTTTATCCTTTATCCTTTATCCCTTATCCTTTATCCTTTATCCTTTATCCTTCATCCTTCATCCCTTATCCCTCATATTTCTACTTCCTCACCTTCGTCATCGGCACCGACAACACTGCCCACACGCCGGCAAAGAAAGCGGCAAAAAGCGAAAACAGCGAACCGGAAACGGAAGAGAAAAACGAGAAAGTAGATATAACAGTGGCGGTAAAACCCTTTGAGAACCTGTAAGTGAAAGCGTCAGCCACCTGTTTGGCGCGGTACCTGGTATCGTACGAAAAGGGGATGTAAAGCGTTTCCTTGCTGGCTCTAAAAAGCGAGTAATCTATCCCTTTAAAAAAAAAGAAAGCCGCGGATGCCATGGAAAGTGAGGGATAAATAAATAATAGAATGCAGTTCGCGACATGAACAAGGGGTATCGCAATTTGAATAATCTTTATGGAAATTTTTCTCATTATTACCGGCGTAAGAAGAAATTGCATAAAAAAGGAAAAAGCATTAACCCACAACCAGAAATGACCAAAATACGAAGTTCTCAAGTCTTTGGATTTTATGTTATCCTGAACAAGCTGGGTAAATCTCAAATCCAGAAGCGTTGAAACTATCTGCGTGCAAAAAATCACCAGAGCGATAAAAAAAACCGTTTTATTTTCTTTTAATAAGCTTAAATGCAAATGTCCCCTGGCTCCCCCGGCTTCTTCTCTGGAAGGCTGCGGCTCCCCGGCAAACCTGTAAGCCAGCCACATAAAAACTATGCAGGGAACAAAGGTTAAAGATGCAAGCAAAACAAAATTTTCGGTGGTAAAAGCGACTGAATATTTGCCTATCAGGAAATCAGCAGCCATCGGACCGAATGCCCCCATACCCGCTATAGGGCCGTTGTAAAAATTAGCCTCCTCTTTTGTCTCAATACTGTTTACAAACGACCATACCTGCTCAACCAGAATGACTATATATGCTTCCTTGAAAAGATAAAGCAAAAAAGCAGCCGAAGACATCCGGGCTTTCAGCATGGTGTAAATAACCAAAAAGAAAATCATGCTTGTTCCCATGGAATAAAGTACGGCCCTTTTGCTGCCGACTTTGGAGAGCATATAACCATAACCGTAAATAAGAATCCCCATCGCCACTGGCACCAGTGCCATGGCATAGGGCTTCTTTGCAGCGCCAAAGTAAAAAATGAGAAGAGATTCCGCCGGAGACCTGACAAAAGAATACCCCGCGAGCAAAAACACAACCGAAAGGGAAAGAAAAATCATTGAAAAAAAGACTTTTTTCCCCTTTTCAGTCTTTATATGTTCAAGAAAGGGCTGCCGCATGCGCCTCTCCAATGCGTTGCAAAAATCAATATTTAAACATTCCCTTCTCGTAAACAGTTATCGTTTTTCCGCTTTTTAATTTCGCCCTTACGATTTTATTTTCGGTGTTTACCAGGTCCCAGTGGATGGAAGACGAATTAAAACCCATCTTATTTTTTAACCTGGAACTCAGTTTTTTTGTATCTCCATCAAAAGAATCAGAATAGGAATTACCAACCGCAAGATGGCAGTTTCCGTATTTCCCCCCGAAATTTTCGTCGAACAAAGTGTTGGCCATAAATCTGTCTATTCTGGAAAATCTCCTGTCGGTCAGCGATATTTCCCCAACCATAGAAGCCCCTCTATCGGTTTTAAGGATTTTTTTGACATATTCCCCGCCCTTCTCCGCCAGAACCTTAACCGCAATTCCTTTCTTAAACTCAATCCTAACGCCCCCCACATAATTGCCCCCCCTGAAAGAGGGCATATTCGCGAAATAAACGCCTTCCGTATAGCGGCAGTCCGGAGAAGTAAATATCTCGAAACTCGGTATATTGTGCCCGCTTATGCCCACAAATTTTCTTTTCTCTCCGATTTTCACTTTTAAATCCATTGACCTTGAATGAAAATACATCCAGTCTATTTTCAGAGATTTCAGCCACCTTTTGATTTCAACGCTGCTTCGATAAATCTCTCTCCACTTCTTGACAGGGTCTTTTTCATTCAGAAAACACGCCTTCGCTATCTGCCCGGCGTATTCCGCCACGGACATTTTCGCCGTTTTTGCCAGAATTTCCGTTGGATACATGCACAACGTCCAGCCAAATTTTCCCTTCTCCTCGTTCCTGTCCAAAATGTCCCTCAAAAATTTTCTGGCTACCGCCGTCTCGGCCTGCCTCAAGGGGTCTATATCCTTCAGATGGGTGAGAGACTCCGGCGCCCGCACGCCCACATATCCATTCAAATCCGAGAACAATTCTTTTTCTCCCGCCGCAACAAATTTCCTCTGCCTTAAATCGGAAAATTCGTAAAAATACCTTTCCATTTTCGGGGTCTCTATTATCCGAGTTATCACGTTGAACTTCATCTTCACAAGTTTCTTGTAAACTATTTCGGCAAGACTCAGCCCGCAGGTATCGGCTTTAAGCAAAATTCTGTCGTACTTTTTAAAGCCCTTTCTTGCGGTCGTAAGCCCCCATAAAAGAACTTCGGCATATTTTTCCAACTGGTTTTCACTGAATATTTTCATTCCTTCCTCCTTTTTTTTCAAAACGGCTGACAAGTTTCACCGGATTTACTATTCTTATTTCCCTTCCGGAGAATTTTATTCTCCTGGAGCTCCCATATGCCTCTTTCATAAATTCTCGCGGGGACAGATCTGGCTTTGCCTGCTTGCACAACGCCCAAAGACCGGCCATGTAAGAAACGGCCACGCTGTATTTTGAATGCCTCAAAAACGCGTATTCATTCTCGCCGTAAGGAGAGGCCACGGTTCTTGAATCGCCCGGCACAAAAATAACCTTTTCTCCCTTTTCCCCGCCCAGACCGGCAAAAAGTTTAAAAGGCGAATAGGAAGAAAACCTATTCGGGTCAGACAGAGGATTCCTGGTCAAAGCGCCAATTCTATATCCATAATAATCTGACAGGGGACTCGCTATGAATATCCCTTTTTGCGAAACTTTCTGAAGAGTTTTTAACAAATATTCGTATCCTTTCAATTTTTTATCCGGCCATACCGAAGCAAAAACCACGGCGCTTATGTCGCCGCTTTCTCTCAATATTCTTTCCACTGCAAGAGCAAGGTATTTCAAATCATAAGAATAATAAGAGGAAGAAAAAACGCTTAAGGTTCCAGGGTCCGTAGCCAGATAATATATTTTGCTCCCGGGCGCTATGCCGCAGGTTTTTCCCGCTATGACGGAAACCATGCCTTCGCCGTGTCCCTTTCTTTTCAGGAAACGCTCCAGTCTGAAATAATGAAACTCACCGTAAACTTCAAGGCGGTCTTTGTACTCCTTGTGCCCGGTGAAAATCCGCTGGTCTATAACGGCAATGCTTACGCCCTTTCCGGTTATGTTTTTTTTGTGAAGAAGGTTTATGTTTAATCCCGGATCTTTCCCCCTCTCAAGAATCTCTGCCGGAGAAAAAGAAGCGGGAAACCTTTCCGGCCAGAGCGTCAAAGTGTCAAAAGAAAGTTCAAGCAATCTCCTGGCATTTTTTTTATTAAAAACCGCTCGCGCGTCGCACGCCGAAATGTCGGTTTCGCGGAAAAGGCCTGTCAATTTTCGTATTTTACGGGGTTTTTTGCTCCTGGTTATCTTACTGCCGGACGTCCCGTAAAAAAGGAAACTCTGGAAAAGATAGAAAGCGGCAAAAGCGCACGCAAATATTGCCAGAAAACCCTTAAGGTAAACTTTTTTCCTGCTGGTCATATATCACCGCTTGCGTCACCTGCCTTCACTCCTTGCGCCGCAAACGCAAGGAGCATCGCATCTGCGAGCGCGGGAAGGTAGGATGCCGAAAGATGCAATTGCCCGCCTGACTGCTACCCCGGGCAGGCCCGCCACTACTGCAACGGCGGGCAGGCAGCAAAACCCCGGGGAGTTGCGCAACATTCATTTTTAATCCTTTTTTAAAACAATCCATTCCTTGGTGAAATCGGAAACCTTTTCAAGCAATTTTTTGTATTCAGCGTATTTGCTGTTTTTTAAAAGAATTCTATCTCGCACTTTCTCGTAATTAAATTTGAGCATGCCGGAAGCGAAACTATATTCGGCATGATAAGTTTCTCCGCCGTCCGAAACTTTAAGTGCTCCGGGAGCGTAGTAAAGCGAAAACCCCTCAGGCAAAGTCATGCTGGCAAAGATTGTCGTCTTGTTTTTTATTCCCCAATACATACCGAGACTTCTCTTTTCCTGTCCCACATGCCACGCCGAGACCTCGATTCCAGGAATCTTGACCAGCATAAATTTGTCGGCTGCTTTAAGAGCGTAGTCTTCCGCCTTAAAATACACTTTTACCTTTATATCCTTCGTTTTGTCATTGAGATTTTCAATCTCGTATTTTTCAAGGCGGGCGTTGGGATGAAGACTATAAACATAATTTTCAAAGGTTTGCTCAATCTCTTTTCTCTTCTTATCCTTCAACCCTCTCCATTCCTCCTGCGACTCGCCCCCGGGAATAATACACAACACCGCATTCAAATCTCCGTCTTCATTCAGAGCCAGACTGCTTTCTTCCGCGTAAAGTTCTTCCGAGGGAGCATGAAGCGGATTTTTGAACAGCAGCTCCCCCCCTTTTCCGAGAACCGTTATTCCCGCCGCTCCCTGATAGGGACGCGGCATATGCATATATCTGGCATTGTCTCTTATCGGCATCATATAAAAGGTTTTGCCTTCGTTTTCAAAAAGCACCTCGCCGGCAAAAAACTGCCTGACATTCGCCATCCCGCTGTCAAAATCGGAATGCTCTTTATTCTGGACATAGGCGAACCGGGCATCGAGACCCGCTAATTTAAGCATAGCGTAAAAAAGAAAAGGCTTGTCCAGATAATTGCCTACTTTAGATTCAAAGATTTCCGAAGATTTTCTGGGCAGGAACGAAAAATTGGACGCGGGCACATAGGCAGTTCTCAAAGACGCCACCCAATTGTAAAGCGCCTCAGCTTTTTGCAAACTCGTCTCCTTTCCTTCAATAAGTTCCTCCGTTTTCTTTTTCATATTTTCAGAAAACGCCAGCCGCTCAGATAACTTAGCCGCGAATCTTTCTTTAACCTTGCTCCAGTCCTCTTTAATTGAAAGGTTCACGTGCGGCGCATACATTATGTAAGGAGGCGACATCGGCTCTCTGAGATAAGGCGGCATATTTTCACACACCCAACTATAAATCTTGTTTGCGCCCTTCCGTTTAATTGAAAACGCGCAATCTTCAGGCATATTGACAGCTTTGTAAACAAGCTGGATTTTCCTTGGAACTATCACTTTAAGAGACACCTTTTCAGCCGGCTCGTAAAAGCGGAAAAACACAGTCTCATAAAAAGGCATATAAGGATTATACTTGCTCCTTACTTTATACTTAAAATCCACCACGGAGCCGACTTTTATGTCCGGCACAGAAAACTTTATGCTTTTAAGTCTGTCGTATTCGGGAAAGAAAGAATATTCCCCGCCCCTCTGCATCGAAATATCGTTAAGATAAGATATTTTTTCGCCGAACATCGAATAGGCGTAGTTTATTTCAACGTCTTCGGTTTCCGGGAAAAAATAAACCTTGCCCCTGCCCGCAGGATTTTTCCCCCTTTCCCTCAGAACATATCTCAGAAACCTCCTGCTCACGGTATAGGAGCGGTCTTTGTTTATCTTTATCCTCGTCTGCCGCAAAGCGTTTAGATAACCGGCGTTTGGGTATTTCTTGACGGAAGGTTTATTTTCAATTAACTCTTTCACTTCAGCGCTCTCCTCCGGGTGCCTTGAGCCCCGAGGAGAATACTCCTTCACAAACTGCACTTTCAAAACATCGCTCACGTCGTAAGTTTTTTTCCTGCCTCCTGCCACCGCCGTTATCTTTTTGCCTGAAAGACCCACTACCTTACAGTTTATTTCATCCCCCTTGTTCAGGAAAATTATGTCAGCAAATGAAATTCCCGCGAGGGAAAACAACAAAACTCCCGACAAAACCTTTTTCATAGCACACTCTCCTTATTTATATTCCGCGGCTCGTTTTTGCCCGCGCAAAAAAATATTCTCCTTGCTGTAACGGGCAACTTTTCTCAAAAATTTCTTGTATTCTTTGTAATCCTTCGCCGGTATTACCCTTGAAAAACGCTCAAACTTCTTTCTGCATTTCAATTTCGCCTGACCTTCTTTCCTGCACATCATAAAGAAACTGGCATGTTTGTTTTTAATCCTTGTCTTTTTCGGCATGGATATTATCTCCCAGCCGACCGGCAACTTTATCTCGTAATCGTAATACTTTCCCATCGAAACCGAGTATTGAACGGGATACTTCCTTTTTTCAAGTGAAAAGGGGGACATTTCCCATTTGCCCATCTCAAAATCAGGTATTGGAAAAATAAAAATATCTCCGGCCTTCTGCATGTATTCGTCCGCGGTGTATTTCATAGCCATTGAGAAAGGTTTTTCAAGCACCTCGGCATTGTTGATTTTATATTCTTCAAGGCGCGCCCCGGGCGAAACGCTTTTAATCATCCTCTCAAACACCAGTCTCCTTTCCTTTTTCTTTATGGTGCGGTAATAACTTTTAAGTTCGGCTTCGCGGGAACCCGTATAATTCAGTGTCTCAGAAACCGACAATCTGTTGTCGGAACTTACGACAATCTTATAATCGTAAAAACTGCCATTCTCCCGCGGGAGCGGAAGCGGAATATAATCTATCTTTCTGGCAAAAACATTCAGAACGTTTACCCCGTAGTTAAACGCGGCTATCTGCGGATAGCGGTAATCGTAATTGGTGGAATCCAGAAAAACCTTTTTGCCGGGCAAATTAACCACGCTAATAGCGTGGTTGAAGCTCAAACTCGGTATCCTGAAATCCAATTTCGTTTCATTGTTCGTCCGGATGTCTATAGGCGAGCTGTCTATGCCGGCCACCTTAAGCATAGCCGTCAAAAGCAGCGCCTTGTCCACGCAACATCCCCATTTCCTCTTCCAGGTGAGATTGGCGTCGTAGCCTCCCATCCCGCTGGCGATGCCTATCTTAACGGCAATATATCTTATTTCCCTCTGAACATAATGATAAATTTTCGCCACCTTTTCCTCGTCCGTTTTGCAGTCTTTTATCAAATCCAGAGTAAAGTCCCTGAGCTGCCTTGCGGCGTTTATCCTTTCGCGATACAGCTTATTGGTCCAATCAAAAATAGGTCCCCAGTCCTCAAACAAAGACGCCTTAATGTGCATGGTCAATTCGCCCAAAGGCGGCATGGACGGCTCCGGTATAACAGGCGGCGCCTTGTCCACATTCCACTCGTAAATGCGGAAACCTTTTTTCTGACTTACCTTCGGTCTGGACAACTTTTTGAACTTTCCTTTAAAATTTCTCGCCGCATAGTAAATACTTCTTTCTTTCGGCACCCGCACTTTAACATACGATTTATAAACGGGGAACCTCCCCTGAAAATTCCAGTAGGGAAAGAAAAAATCCTTTTCATAAGGATTATAATTTTCAACAACCAATGTATAATCGGCTATGCAACCCACTTCAAGATTGGGCAGCGAGTAGGTTAAATACCTGCCGCCCGCGCTGTAAAAAGATTCCGCCGACTGAGGTTCCGTCATTCTTATATTTTCCGGTTCAAGCGGATATATTCCGCCGTCCGGACAAAAAACCGTCGCCTCCTCTATTTTAGCGGAGGTCCTTCCCTTCTGCTCATAGGCAATAACATCCCCGAAAACATTTTTCAAATTTTCTTTGAGAATCATAACCGCGTATCTTGTTCTTGTCCGTCTTGTCCCGTCTTTCCTGTATAAATATTCGCCGGTGTCGTCCAGAATAAAAGCATCGCCGGACGGATACAGTTTTTTTAGCTCTTCGGCTCTTTCAAACAGTTCTTTCGCCCTTTCCTTGAGCGCGGGCGAATAATCCGCGCTTTCTGCTTTTTTAACCCCCTTTTTATCTGAAAATCTTATAAACTTAACCGTGGACCTTGGCAATCTCTTTCCGCCTTTTAAAATCACGAATTTGCTATCCGCAGATTTCACCTCGGCGTTCAATTCCTCTCCAGACTGCATCTGCAGCACCTCGCAACGCAAAGCGGAAGACACAAAAAAACAGGCGGCCAAAACGAAACAAAACGTTTTCAGGTATGTTTTCATCTTTCTCTCCGTCAAACTTAGCATTAATGTTTCTATTTTACCTTTTTTAATGCCAATATTCCCAAACCCCGCATTGCGCAGGTGCGGGTTTGAAATTTTTTATTTTGCTAAACTTATTTTATGGAAATAAAGGAAATTGAGGAAATAGCCGCCAGAACCATTGAGGACCTTCCCGAATACTTCAAAAACAAACTAAACAATTTAATCGTAATCGTAAAAGAAAGACCGGGCAGCGAAATCCGCAAAAGGTTCGGAAACAATCTATTGGGACTTTACGAGGGCGTGCCTCTTTCCCAAAGGGGCACCGCTTACAGCGGCGCCATGCCCGACAAGATAACGCTCTTTAAGAAAAACATCGAAAAAAGCTGCTTAAGCGACGAAGAAACCGCCCGTCAAGTGCGTCACGTAGTCATACACGAAATAGCCCACCATTTCGGTATAAGCGACGAAGAACTAATTGAAAAAGGCATATATTAACTATTGCAAACCCGCATTGCAATTCAGGTTTTCCTCGAAGTAGTTTTACCCCGTGGGTTGCTGCATAACCTCTGGCGCGGTAACATCGAAAGCATCCCGCGGGGTAAAACGAACTTTCGTTGCCGCGTAACTCCTGGCGCTGTTTTACCCCGTGGGTTGCTGCATAACCTCTGGTGCGGTAACATCTAAAGCATCCCGCGGGGTAAAACGAACTTTCGTTGCCGCGTAACTCCTGGCGCTGTTTTACCCCGTGGGTTGCTGCAT
>CALEIX010000037.1 GCA_937898825.1 uncultured Elusimicrobia bacterium
ATGATACGGCGACCACCGAGATCTACACCGTCTAATTCGTCGGCAGCGTCAGATGTGTATAAGAGACAGTCGTTGACCCGCGGTCATCGGCTAAATTTACCAGGTTGTCAAGAGAATCTTATATGGTGGGAGCTTTGGCGAGAGTGAATTTGAATTATGACAAATTACATCCCAAAGCGAAAAAAGTATCCGATGAACTTGGCTTAAAACCCGTCTGTCATAATCCTTATTTAAACACCGCCGCTCAGGTAATAGAATGCGTCCATTGTTTTGAACATGCCAGAAAAACCATTCAAGACCTTTTGAAAACCGGCATAAATTACAATGAGGAAATTGCGGTCGGTGTTAATGAAAAAAGCGCGATTAAAGTAAAAGCCGGAAACGGAGTGGGGGCTGTTGAGGTTCCAAGAGGCACATTGTTTCACAATTATGAACTTGACGAAAAAGGCTTGATAAAAAACGCCAATTGCGTAATTCCCACCAATCAGAATATTAATAACATAGAACATGATATGGTCAAACTTTTACCCGAAATACTTGATAAATCAAAAAAAGAAATAACTCTCCTTTTTGAAATGTTGGTCAGAGCTTATGACCCGTGCATTTCATGCTCCGCTCATTATTTAAATGTTGAGTTTACAGAATAATATTGCCAGCGCGCTTCGGCCGAACCGGAAAACCGTTGTGGTTACGTTGGGCAATTCTTTCCGCGGCGACGATGGCGTGGGCCCATTTATCGCGAAAAGAATAAAACCGCGTAATGCCCTGGTTGTCATAGATGCTAGCGCTGCTTTTGAAAGTGTGGCACAACAGGTAATAGATTGTAAACCGGAAAAGGTAGTTATAATTGACGCGGCGGATTTTAAGGGCGAGCCCGGAGAAATAAAAGAGTTGAGTATTTCTGAAATATCCAGATGCTGCTGCGTTCTCTCTACGCATAGACTTCCTCTGAATGCTGTATTAAGCGTGATTAAAGAGGATACAGGTGCTGAAATCAGGATAATAGGAATTCAGATTTCAAGTATGTCTCTTTCCGAAAAATTAAGTCCGGAGGTTGAAAAGTCCGCGCTTGAAATCGTAAGATATTACTGCTCTGAAACGACAAAAAAATAAATGGAGTTAATATGTTCGACAAAATGAAAGAATTGTGGGAAATGAAGAAAAAGGTTGAAGAAATTAAGGCTGAATTGGACAGCATGATGCTTGAAAGCGAGGACAATCTGGTAAAGGTTTCAATAAACGGGTCCCAGGAGATTAAGTTCATATCCATCAAAACCGATTTGTCTTCAATAGACAAGGTCAAGCTTGAATCTTCGCTGCTTGAAACCGTAAACAGAGCTGTCAGACAGTCGCAAAAAATGGCGGCTGAGAGAATGAGTCATCTGGGAATAGACCTACCCAGAGCCTGAAGGGTAGAGATTAATAGGAGATAGCAGGACAAGGCACGGAATCAGGTTACAGATAAATACACTGGTTTGCAGGAAGAAAGAAATTTTCAGGTACCACCCTTTTAAATTCTTCAATACCCTTAAACTCTTTTGACTTAGATTTAACGGATGCTATAAGACGTAAGTTTCAGGATATCGCTTCTGTCTTCCGCTTCCCATTCCTCGTAAATGAGCCCGATGCCTTTTGCATAATATCTGGAGGCTTCTCCCGCATCGCCATTGCCTATTTTGGTCTTGATTTTCACGCAGTTTTCGAACTTTCCTGCAGGCAGATTTATTCTGGCCTTTATACTTGAAATCCAATTTTTGTTTCCATTTTCAATCCATGTCTTTCCCCTGTATATTGAGGAGGGTATTTCAAGCCTTGGGCCGGAGAGGAAACTGTTGGAAGAGTATATCCCATTGTGTTTAAGTTGCATTTTGAAATAAAACTTAGATGTTTTATTTCCCTTGATAATGGTTACGTCAACGGAAGCAGTCGCGTCCTTTTCGGAATAGTTTTTTATTGTGAAAAGAAGTCTTTTCGAACCGATAAAGTCTGTGCTTGTGTACTCATACTCATAGGTGATTTTGCGGTTTATCGGGAAATAGGTGAGAGCCGCGTCTGTTACTTTCGCCTGCTTGCCGCGGCAAGCGGGCTCGGATATGTTAAAGTCAGCGTTTATCGCTTTTTCTATGATTTCCGCCGAAAAGGCACTTCTGTCAGTTTCGGCAAATATTTTTTTCATTGCTTGATTGACGCTTTGCCCGGCGGAAACCGAACCAAACGGAAGTGCCATTAAGATTAACGTAATTAACGAACTTAGCATTTTCATACTTCACCTCTTTGCGAAAATATAATTTTTTTACTTCCTAATTATATTTTCCGATGCCTTTGTGCTAAGTTCCGAAGGTGGGTGAAACTTAACGCGTCCGCTTCGGCGGAACTTCACCATGAAAATAGTCTTAGGCCTTTAAGGATATTTCCACGGCTTGTAAGTCTCGGAAAATCTTTTTCAAGTTTTTCCTTGCACTGTTAATGAACAATATTATCCTAACATAAAACCGTGAATTTTGTCAAGCCTGCGGAAAAAAGTAAAATATTCATATCGGCGGTTTGAACGCCGCCAAAGCAAGGCGTAAACAAACTTTGCTAAAGTGCGGAGTTCTTTGGCAGGGCGAATTTTCTGAAAAATTTGAAAAAAGGCGGTTTTTATGCATGAATGGGCATTGGCGGAGTCCGTGGTGAGAGCCGCGGTGGATTTCTCGAGAAAGCAAAATTTGAAAAAGATTCATTCTATAAATCTTGTTTTTGGGGAGCTTCAATCGATAGACAAGGAGATCTTCAAATGGGCAACGGGCGAAATTCTTCCTTCCTGTGGGGATATCGTCAAGGGGGCGAAGATAAGAATCATTGACGAGGAATGCGTTTTTAAGTGTAATGCATGCGGGAACGAATTTTCTCTTGATGAAACAAGGCGTGGCGAGGAAGAAAGCGAATATATGCATTTTATCCCGGAGATGGCGCATACTTATGTGAAATGCACAAGGTGTAAAAGTCCCGATTTTAAGATACTGAAAGGTCGCGGCGTTTATATAAAAAGCATAAAGGGGGAAAAATAAAAAAGTGATTGAGTGATTGAGTGATTGGAAGATGGGCTTATAAGAAGGAGCAGATAATGATAGACCCAAGAACTTCGGTGATTGAAAAGCGTCTCTCGGGAATAAAAAAAACAATAGTGGTGACGGGATGGAAAGGTGGAATTGGAAAAAGCGTAACCTCTTGCGTGGGGGCTCTTTTACTTGCTGAAATGGGGAAAAAAGTTGGTCTTCTTGACCTTGATTTTGCCGGCGCTTCCTGTCATTTGATTCTGGGGGCGAAGGAAGTTTTTCCAAAGGAAGAAAAAGGCATAATTCCTCCTGAAGTAAACGGTGTCAGGTTTGTGTCAATCTCATTTTTTTCCGGGGAGAATGCCGTGCCTCTCAGAGGTAGCGAAGTGTCAAACGCTATAATAGAACTCCTCGCGATTGTTCAGTGGGGAAATCTTGATTATTTAATAGTAGATATGCCTCCCGGAATAAGTGATACTGCGTTAGATGTGCTCAGGCTTTTTACAAGGGCCCAGGTGCTTGCTCTTACCACGCCTTCTCCTGTTGCCAGGGATGTGCTTTCAAGGGCGTTGCGACTTTACAAATCTTTGAAAATTCCAGTTATAGGAATAGTGGAAAATATGGCGGATAGAAAGAAAAAAGAAGTGAAATTTTCCATTGGATTTGATAAAAACATTGAACAAGCGCTGGCTAGTCCCGGCAAACTACTTAAAACCCGATTCGCTTCCGATCTTAAAAAAATTGTAAAATGCTTGTAGTGCTCTGTCAAATAAATAGTTAATGGTTTGGAAAGCCAGATTTGAGGCAAGTTCAAGGCTCGGGTGAGCGAGCA
>CALEIX010000038.1 GCA_937898825.1 uncultured Elusimicrobia bacterium
CTGACTCTCGACTCCTGACTCTCGACTCCTGACTCTCGACTCCTGACTCTCGACTCCTGACTCTCGACTCCTGACTCCTAACTTATCCTTCATCCCTTATTGCGGGGTTATTGGGGTTATAATTATTGTTGGCGACAGGACTTAATACCTGCGGGGGTTTGAATTCGTATTTTGGAAGCTTTAGGGTCGGCTACGTCCACGAGTCCTATGGCCAGGTTTTCACCATCCTTATGCATTCTCAACGGTGATATGGAATCACCTGTGCAATAAGTTGGCTGACAGGCAATGTTTACAATTTGCGTTCCATCATAAACTCTCAGGCCGCAGTCAAAGTAGACAAGGGTCTTGGTACTCCCAAGTGACTGAAACCCCGTTTCTATTCCTCCTTCATTTCTTGCCTGAACTTGAAAGTAAAAAGTTGTGCAACCTAATAATGAAATCGCATCAGTTGAAACTCCGGTAAACCAGCCGTCCGGCCCCGCATAAGGTCCATATAAAGTTCCCGTAAAATCAGAGGCGGTGGAAGCCTGCAATTGATATTCGGTATAAGACGGGTTGCCGTTGGCAAGCCATGAAACGGCGACTGAAGAAAAATAAACTCCGTCGAAAGGTTCCGCTGGAGATTGGGGAATGGCGGCTAAAGTGCAGACGGTAGCGCCATTTGAAAGCCCGCTGTATCTGCCGAAATCGTCTTTAATCCACATCCTGAAATAATAAGTAGTATTTATACCAAGTCCTGTCTGAGTATAAAAACGCTGACTTTGAGCCGTTACTCCAGTCGTTGTTATACTAACCCGGTAAACATAAGATTCGTTTTTGCTTTCTGGATCCCATGAATTACCCTCGGCCCAGGGTAAACTGGATGTGTATTGAATTATGAATTCGGCGTTATTTAAATCTCCGGTGTATCCGTCGTCTCCGGTAACAGTCCACTCAAGGTCTATATCCGTTGTGCTGTTAGTCGAAGCAAAAAAATCACTGACAGTATCGGGAGCTGAACTTATCGCTATTGTGTTATACGCTTTATTATTCGTTTCATCGCTTTCCCCTATATCGTTGGCCCTGTCAATATAGGCGTAAATATCCCGGTTGGCTTCCGGAGAAGTGGCCGTCCAACTTAAAACCGCCGTTTCCGTCTGGTTCGTATTGAGAGCGGCTATGGTTGAAACGCCTATCAAGGTTCCGCCATCGTCTGGATCGCCATCGTAAAATGAAACCACTATATTACTGCTCTGATAAACCCTGAACATTTGATCGTCGTTCCCACCATTGTTCCATGATGTTCCTTCGCCATCGTTGAAGGCAGAGGACGCTGGCGTATAAGGATTAGTGTTTTCCTGGGCCTTCCAAACCCAGCCATTACTGGGGCTTTCCGAATTTTTGGCAATTATCCAATAAGCATCGCCAGCTGGAAGAACCGGAAGACGAACAGGGCCATTGAATTTGAATTTAACCCATTCATACTCGGTTGATACCGTGTTTTTAGTGGAGGCTATTATTTCTGCGCCTGTGCTTGGAATATCGGTTGTGCCTGTCGTTATAGTAATGGTTGTCATATCTCCCGTACTTCCATAATCATAACACCACATTTCCACAGATAAAATACTAAGGTCTTCTGAAACCACAAATCCTTGAGCTAAATATTGATTTGACTGTATTAAAAAACCGGTGGCTCCGGTTTCCTGCTTTTCCGTCAACTCCTCCATAAAGTCATTGCTAAGATTTCGCACATCGGCTGAAATATCCACATTCCAGCCAAAATCGGCTTCCGTCGGGTTGAAAGTTATATCCCAATTGTTAATGGATAAATCAGGAGGCGGAACAGCAACTTTGGTTTTGGTGGAACCCATCGCAAAATAGTTTGGAACAAAATTCCAGTTATACGCTCCGACCCGGAAATAATATGTGGTTTCCGAATAAAGGTTTTTAACGGTAAGAGTTGAAGGTGTTACGCCATTTAGCGTGGAAGAAGAAAATATTTCACCAGAAAAGTCACTTGCGGTGGAAGCTTGAACAATATATCCCGAGCAAGTTGAAGAAGACGGACTGGTTAGAAATTCTTTCCAGTTTACTGTCACGCTGGTAATATTAACTCGATAGAACTGAGCATCTTCGACCAGTTTGGTCAAAGTGGAAGTCGAACCCATTACCTGCCCGTAAGTCTTAATATCCTGCCAATTAACTGCAATAGTTCTCAAATAATAAGTGGTATTGGACATCAATCCCAAAACCTCCGCCTGAAGATTGAAAGTTGCTGAAGAAAGAATGGTTCCGCCGGAAAAATTGGTTGAAGATGCTTCAAGGATATAGTTTGTGCCGCCTGGATTTTCAGGGTCCCCCGCCGTCCACTGAGCGGTGATTGAACAGCTTGAATTTGAGATAAGCCACGGAGATTCTTGACCGGGAAGGTTAGCTAAAGTTGACGTGGAACCCGCCAATAAATAATTAGCAACTGAATTCCAGTTAAGGGTGCCTATCCTGAAATAATAAGTGGTATTAGGAGATAACCCGGTAACGGTAAGAGTGGCCACATTCACAGAGGGAGTTGAACTTGAGAAGATTGTGCCGTAAAAGTCAGAAGAGGTTGAAGCATCTAAACGATAACCCTCACAAGTTGAAGAAGACGGCGTTTGCGGCAAAACTGGCCATGAAACGGAAATACTCGTTATAAAAACTTCCTCAAATTGAACTGAAGCAACAGATTCAGCTAACGTCGAACTGGATAAGGTCTGCGCATACCAGGTGGTTGAGCCCCATATAGCACCCGCTCTTAAGTAATAAATAGTGTTGGTGTGCAAAGCTGGTTCAGAAACAGTCAAACTTGTGGCTGTACCATCAGCGGTTTGAGAAGAAGATACGGTTCCGGTAAAATCGGAAGCCGTCGAAGCTTGCAAAATATAGCCATTGTCCGGGTTGTTTGCCGTCCAATCTACAGTTATGTTTGATTTGTGCACATTAGAGACATAAGGCTCAATCGGCGGCGTGTCGGGCACAGGCGACATTGTGCAGGTGCTTCCGGATAAAATATAATTAGGTTCTTCTGTCCAATTCAAGCTGCCTACTCTGAAATAATACGTGGTGCTTACCGTAAGTCCCCTGATTGTTAAGGTGCTTAATTTTACGTCCAGGGTTGAAGAAGAATAAAATATTCCCGTAAAATCCGGCGCGGTTGAAGCCTGAATTTTATATCCCTCGCAAGTGGAAGAGGGCGGAGAAAGAGGCAAAGCCGCCCAATTAAGAGTGACACTTGTGTAAAAGACGTTATAAACCTGCGTGCTAATTACAGGCTCTGCCAGAGTGGAAACGGTGGCTCCGTTTGAAAGGGCGCTGTAAGAAATAAAATCGTCATGAGTCCATATTCTAAAATAATAAGTGGTATTAGCCAACAAATTCTCTTGTCTATAAAAACGCTGACTTTGAGCCGCTACTCCTGTGGTAGCTATGTCAACCGTGTAAACATAAGAAGGAACGCCGGTTGTATCTGTGCTCCAATTGATTTCACTCTGGGCCCAGGCAGTGACTGAAGTATATTGAATAGTAAAAGTTGAATTATTCAAATCTCCCGTATATCCGTCATCCCCGGTGGCATGCCAATTTAAATCTATCTCCATTGCGCTTGTCGCCGAGCCTGCGAGGTCATTAATAGCGTCGGGAGCCGAACTAACGGCGACGGTATTGTAAAATTTATTGTTGTTTTCGTTGTCTTCGGTTATTTTGTCAGCTCTGTCTATGTGAATATATATGTCATGGTACCCCTCGGAAGAAGAAGACCAGCTCATTGTTGAAACATCATAAGGCATATTGCCGATTACGGATATTGTGGAAGCGCCTATATAAGTTCCACTTGCGTCCGGGTCTCCATCATAGTAATAAATCTCCGCTCCAAGAGATTGAAGAACTCGGAACGTATAATCATAACTTGCATAGCCGGTCCAACTGTCTCCCTTATCATCACTATCGGCCTCAATTCCATTGGCATAAGGATTAGTATCCCAAGCGTCCCATAGATAACCATTGTCTGCGGCTTCCCAACTCTTAGCGATAATATAATACTTGTCATCACCGGACAGAGCAGGCAATGAAACAGGTTCATTGAATGTGAATTTAAGCCAACCCCAAGAGGCTGGTCCTATCGCGGTAGTTGAAGCCAGGACTTGAGCTCCAACGCTCGGCTCGGTCGAAGTTCCGCTTGTGATGTCAATAGTTATGGAATCATTCGTCGCTCCATAATTAAACATATAAAGTTCTACAGCGGCAAGCTGACCTATAATTGAACTTCCGTTTCCAAATCCTTGCGCGCTCCATAAATCCGTATATACCTCAAAACCATCTTCATCATCCTCCTTGGTCATCGATTCCGGAAACTCAGTCACTATACTGCCTACATTCTGCACAGTGGCGGAAATAATAATGACTTCGTTAAATTTGGCAATGCCTGTGGAAAAAACTATATCATTATTTGACGACGTAAAATCAGGCAGGCGATAAACTGTAATCGTTCCGGATTGCTTGGTCGCACCATCGTCAATATCCGTGGCTTCCGCGCAGATACTATAACTGTCGTTTTCATATCCCGCGGTATTCCAGCTGTATTCATAAATAGCCGGGTCCTCGGCTGTTTGTCCACCACCGCTGATATAGGTCATGTCCCCTAAATTGGCGCATGTTCCCACATCATCTACGCCGACCGTTATACCGGCAATACCGCTACCGTCATCAGTCTCATATGCCTTCACCCTGATAAGTATTGTTTCAGTCATAGCGGAACCGTCGGGCGGCGCAGTAATGTAAACCTCGCCATTAAATGCGGGAGCTCCAGCACGCGAAAGAATAGGAAAAAACAAAAGCAACAACCACGCGAAGCAGAAGGCAGACATCATTTTCACAAATCTTTTATTTAGAATTTTCATTTTAATTTAATCATTTTCCCGGTTCCGCCGGAATTGTTTCCTGACGGAACCGATCCGGTATAGAGACGGCTTTCCATATTCATTCTTGCACCGGCATATCACCAACCACCAGTTGTCAAGGCGTTTTTCTGCCATTCAACAGCCGCTTTTAAATTCCATAATTGGATCGGATTGCGGTCGTCGGTAAGAACGGCAGAGTTACGCAATTCCTCTTCTCGATAATTTATTTCGTTTGCGCTCATTTCCTCCAGAATTTTGTTTATTTCGGGGAGCGAGTAGTCTTTAAAAGCACGCCCCGGCTCAAGGTTCTCTCCGGACGCCAGAAAGATAACATTACCGATTCTGGCAGCCGAGCCGTGAAAATAAACCTTAACGTACCGAAAAATTTTTTTTAAAGTGCGGTAAATGGAGCGGGCGGGCAAAGAATCTTTTCCCCTGGCGAAGCCCACATAATTGACACCCAGAATTCCCCCTTTCTTGAGAGCGATGCGCATTTCCCGGAAAGATTCCAGAGTATAGAGATGTTCCGGAAGCAAATCGCCGAAAGTAGCATCCAGTATAATAAAATCGTATTTTTCGGCGCAGGAACAGACATACCGACGGCCATCTTCTATGTAAAGATTTCCTTTATAGGTTTTAAATCCGAAATATTTTTTCGCAACCTCAGCAACCCCGGGATCTATTTCAACTGAATCTGTCCGCAATCCGTAAGCGGAAAATCTTTTTGAAATACTTCCCGCGCCAAGTCCGATAACGAGAGCACTTTTCGCCCCGGGATTTATGCAATTCATCGCCTCGAAATAATAAGTGTAGGCGAGAACAGAAAACCCACTACGTCTGTCCATTCCCGAATTGGGCATGCCGTCGATTGCCAGCCACCTGGTATATCCCTTATCGACGACGCTTAAATGACCGCGGAGAGAATCCGACTCATAAATGACGGCGCCGTTGTTTACGATTGAAGATTTTGCGGGTTGCGAAACGAAAAAAAATGCAATGAGAAACGGCGGGAAAAAAAGAACGGAAATTTTAACCAAATTTTTCTTATGCCTGTAAAACAAGAATATACCTACCACCCATAAAATTAAAAGCGCCGCAGATAAAAAATAAAATACCCGCGAAACTCCAAAAAACGGAATCAGGAAAAATCCTGTCACAAGAGCCCCAAAACAACTTCCGGCGGTTGACATCGCAAACAGTCCGCCCGCGCGCCTGCCCAGAACATCCAGTCTAAAGGTGGAAATTCTGACCGCGTAAGGCATTATCATTCCCAGGAGGGTCAAAGGAGGACCAAAGAGTATAAGTCCACTCGCAAGCGCCCCCAGTCTTATTTCCAGGAACCCCAAAAATTTCATCAAATTTGGAGCAACGATCGGCAAAAAAAAGATAATCACGCCAGCCAGAAAAACGATAAAATAGAGGTGTTTTATGTCCGGTTTTGCATCGGCCACACGCCCCCCAAGCCAATATCCAAAAGCCAGAGCCATCAGCGTGACGGTAATCAAGGCTGACCAGACATAAAGCCCGATGCCGAAATAAGGGGCAAGAAGCCGTGCGCCGAGTATTTCCAAAATTAAAATCGCCGCTCCGGTTAAAAATACTGTCAAAAAAAGGAAACGTTCTTTCCTGATTTCCGGGCGGTTTTGTTTTTTCATTGATATCGCTTTTTGTTTCATAATATTATTTTAAATTGACAGTTCGCGGCGCGACTCTCCCAACCACTCCTACCCCAACCACTCCTACCCCGACACTCCCGCATTGAGCGCAAGTTTGCAACCCACGACCCAATGCGGGAGTGAATCCTGGTGTATATCAGCGCAAGTTCGCAACCCACGACCCAATGCGGGAGTGAATCCTGGTGTATATCAGCGCAAGTTTGCAACCCACGACCCAATGCGGGAGTGTACTGACTTTTAATCCGTTCTCAGCCATATCTGGCCCGTAACCGGGTTTGCCGGGTCGGAGGTCCTGTTTTCAATGACCAGGTTGTTAATGTTCGTTATTCCAAGAGAAGACACCGAAATACTGTAATATCCCACTGTTGCACTGGTGGAAACGTACAACAGTTCCTTTCCAGATTCATATGCTTGAATATGCACTTTCGCCAACGGATTGACCAATCCGACCCCCACATCGCCGTTCGTTGATATTACCATATTGTAAGCCGAACTTGTTCCAACAGCCAGAGAATAAGCCGTATTGGTTGAACTTTGAATATCCAAACCCGCTTGCGGACTTGGCTCTCCAATACCAATTTTGCCGTCGGATAAATCTCCATATATAACGCCGCCGATATTGAGGTGGTTGTTTGTGTCGGCCGCCGGGGTGGTTTCGTTATAGCCTATGATGATATTGCCAGTGCCGGTCGTTACGCTGTAGCCCGCTTTCCAACCCAGGAAAATGTTACCGTTGCCTGTAGTAAGGCCATATCCCGCCTGATAACCCATAATAGTGGAACTTGAAAATGAATTATTCTCAACGCCATAACCAGATTGATAACCGAGAATAACATTGCCCGCTCCGGTCTGAGTATAGCGGCCCGCCTCATAGCCCAAAAAGGTGTTAAATTCCCCCGTGGTGTTGGTGGAGCCGGCATAAGCGCCTATAAAGGAGTTGTAATTTCCCGTGGTGTTGGTGTAGCCCGCCTTATAGCCCAAAAAGGCGTTATACTCCCCCGTGGTATTGGTGTAGCCGGCGCCAGCGCCTAAAAACGAGTTGTAACTCCCCGTGGTGAAGTAACCCGCGCCAGCGCCTAAAAACGAGTTGTAATTTCCCGTGGTGTTGGCGACGCCCGTCCTATAGCCCAAAA
Organism: uncultured Elusimicrobia bacterium; assembly: GCA_937898825.1. GTDB lineage: Bacteria > Elusimicrobiota > Elusimicrobia > Elusimicrobiales > UBA9959 > CALEIX01. The sequence goes on from CALEIX010000038.1 coordinate 7,720, forward strand.
AGGTGTTAAATTCCCCCGTGGTATTGTTGTAGCCGGCGCTAGAGCCTAAAAACGAGTTGTAACTCCCCGTGGTGAAGTAACCCGCGCCAGCGCCCACAAAGGAGTTCTCCACCCCCGTGGTGTTGGTATAGCCCGCGGCATAGCCCACAAAAACATTATAATCCCCAGTATTCAATCTTCCCGCATCCCCTCCTATTCCCAAACTGCCGGTTCCCGGCAATACCGCCACAACCGTGCTGCCGTTTATTTGGTATCTCGCCGCCGTTATGTCGCCGACAGCATTTATAGATGTCGCCACATCGCCATCAATAGTCAAAGTTCCTGAACTTATATGAAGTTTTGTGTTTGGACCCGTAGTTCCGATGCCGACTTTTCCTGCAGTTGAAACCACCATATGATACGCGGAGTCTGTGCCTACCGCAATAGAATATAG
>CALEIX010000039.1 GCA_937898825.1 uncultured Elusimicrobia bacterium
TCGTGGGCTCGGAGATGTGTATAAGAGACAGGCACTTCGCAGAATATTTTTTCTCCCTCGCAATCTATGCCCAATCTGCTTGAAACGAGAAATTTTTCTCTGTTCTCCGGCATATCTTCCCGAATGATTTCCAGAGCCAGTTTTTTATCCATTTGTGTCACTTTCGGCACGGAGGGGATAAGCCTGATTTTCAGTTTGTTGCAGAGAACGTTTATCATGGAATTAAGCAGGATGTTCGCTATTTCCGAGATCAAAAATTCTTCCACTTTTCGCATTTTGCCGTGAGTAAAAAAGGAATAGCCCACAAAGCACTGGGATAAGATTTTTACATCCTGGCATTTGAAAAACAGGGCGAAATTTATCTTGTCTTTGCCGTGTTTAACCTCGAAATAAACACAGACCGACTCATAGTCTTCCTGGACATGAGTGGGCGATACCTCGTTATCTTTGATTAATGACCACCTTCCGAGTGAAATTCTGTTTAGTTTGCGGATAGCGCTTTTAAGCGCTTCCCTTGAGATTTGCTTCCAGTCTTCGCTCAAGTTGTCACTCATGTTTTTCCGCCGTTTTGTTTATTGCCCTTTTTAACCCGTGTGCTGAAAAGGGTTTTCTCAATATATAATCGGTGCCAGCGTTAAAAAGTTCCTCGTCCAGTTTTTTCTGTCCCAGGGCAGTTATTACAATTATTTTCGTGGTTTTATTGGTTTGCCTGAAAGCCTTCAGAACTTCCAGTCCGGATTTATCTGGCAATATGATGTCCAGAAGCAGGATATCAGCTGCAGATTCGGGGAGTTTTTCTATTGCTTCCTTGAACGACCCGGCTTCCCCGGAAACACTATGCTCTGTGGTTTCAATAACGCTTCTTATGGTAAAGCGCGTCAAATCATTGTCTTCCACTATAAATATTTTCTTTCTTGCCATGGTTCTTACTAATATTAGTTACTATACAAAAATCCACTGCCGCAGGCAAATTGTCGCAAATGAGTTGTGGGCGAATTTTGAAAAAGATAAAATTATTCATTAAAGCGAAGTCGAATTTTTTTTGCGGAGGTAAAAATGCAAAAACCCGCACTGAAGCCTAAGTGTTCCAATTTTTCTTCCGGTCCCTGTACCAAAAGACCGGGCTGGAAACCTGAAGTTTTAAAAAACGCTTTAGTAGGAAGGTCTCATCGTTCAAAAGAAGGAAAAGCGAAATTAAGCGAACTTACCATGTTAATGAGGGAAATTCTGAATTTGCCCCAGGATTTCAGGATAGGTATCGTGGCGGGCTCCGACACGGGAGCTATGGAACTTGCTTTGTGGACATTGCTCGGACCGCGTCCCGTGGACATATTTGCGTGGGAATCTTTTGGAGAGGAATGGGTAATAGATGTGGTTAAACAACTTAAAATTTCCGGTGTCAATGAATATAGGGCAGATTATGGCAAAATTCCGGATTTATCCAGAGTTAATTGCGCAAATGATGTCGTATTTACTCTCAACGGATCGACTTCGGGGGTTAAGGTCCCTAACCTGAACTGGATAGATCCCAAGCGTCACGGTCTTACCATTTGCGATGCCACCAGTGGAATATTCGCTATGGAGTTGGACTATTCCAAACTTGACGCAATCACATTTTCCTGGCAAAAGGTTCTTGGTGGGGAGGCTGCTCACGGGGTTATTATTCTTTCACCCAGAGCGGCCAAGAGAATGGAGGAAAATGAACACAGGATTGCATGGCCGCTGCCTAAAATTTTCAGGTTGGCCAGTGAAGGTAAGCTTAAACCGGGGGAATTTGAATGCAGCCCGATAAACACGCCTTCCCTGCTTTGCGTGGAGGATATGTTGGACGCTCTGAGATGGGCCCGGTCAATCGGAGGTTTGAAAACTCTTATAAGCAGAACTGAGTCGAATCTTAAGGTCCTGGAGGAATGGGTAGAGAAAACTGATTGGGTCGACTTTCTTGCTGAAAGTGAGGAAATCCGGTCCAGCACGTCAGTGTGTCTTAAGATAATTGCGGAGTGGTTTGTCCGGCTTGATGAAGGGGAGAGAAAGAGGGCGGCGAAAGAGATAGTTTCGCTGTTGGACAAGGAGGATGTGGCGAAGGATATAAATTCTTACAAAAAGGCGCCTCCCGGGTTGCGAATATGGTGTGGGGCTACTGTCGAGACTTCAGATGTCATGGCTTTAACTCCCTGGCTTGACTGGGCGTATGAACAGGTCGCTGCCGACTATGTTACGGACGGAAAAAAGGAGAAGGCGAAATGAAAAAGGTGCTTATGGTCGACGGAATTGATTCTATTTGCGAAACGATTTTGCGTCAGAGAGGTTTCCAGCCCGTCGTCAAAAACAATATTGGCGCTGAAGAACTTAAATGCTGCATAGGGCAGTATGAAGCTATCATTTTGCGTTCCGCAACTACCTTGAGCAAAGATATAATTGAGACGGCTGTAAATCTCAGGGCTGTGGCAAGAGCCGGCGCGGGGGTGGACAATATAGATGTGGATGCCTGCACAAGAAGAAATATTTTGGTTATGAATGTTCCGTTTGGAAACATTGTTTCAACCGCCGAATATGCCGTGGCAATGATAATGGCTTTGGCGCGCCATATCCCCCAGGCAAATGTTTCTACGCATGCCGGCAAATGGGAAAAAAAGAAATTTATGGGAACGGAAATCACCGGCAAAACGCTCGGAGTGATAGGCTGCGGCAATGTGGGCTCCATAGTCGTTGACAGAGCGCGCGGTTTAAAAATGGAGGTTTTGGTTTATGACCCCGCTTTGACTAATGGAAGAGCTGCTGGACTGGGCGCGGAATTGACCTCTCTGGACGAACTTTATGCAAGGTCCGACTTCATCACCTATCATGTGGCTCTGAGCGAGAGCACAAAGGGAATGCTGAACAGCAGTTCTATTTCCAGGATGAAAAACGGAGTCAGAATCGTCAATTGTGCCAGGGGCGGAATAATGGTGGAGGAGGATGTAAAAGCTGCTCTTGTGTCTCGAAAAATAGCCGCTCTTGCCGTAGATGTGTATTTAAAAGAGCCGGCGAAAGAACATATCTTTTTCGGCATGCCGAATGTGATAGCCACTCCCCATATTGCAGCTTCCACAGAGGACGCTCAGGTGCGAGTGTCTCAGGCCGCGGCGGAGCAGATATCTGACTATTTGCTGAGCGGAAAGAAAACTTGTGCGGTGAACGGGGATAGGATAAAATGAACAAGCTCCCGTTGTTTAGCCCTATTTACGGAATCAGACCGGTAAAAGGCAGAGCTGAAGATGTTATTGCTCCGCCTTATGATGTGCTTGATTTGCCGGAGGCCAGGGAACTGGTGAAAGGAAAACCGTGGAGTTTTCTTCATGTATCCAGACCAGAGGTGGATTTTCCGGAGGATGTTGATATTTACTCCGAAAAGGTTTACGCAAGAGGTGGGGAAAACTTTCGCAGAATGCTGAATAAAAAAATCCTGTTCAGGGAGGAAAAACCTTGTTTTTACATTTACCGTCTTCAATCAGGGGAGCATGTCCAGACAGGTATTGCGGGTGGCGCGTCTATTGAAGGTTACAACTCGGGCAGAATAAAAAAGCATGAGTTTACCCATCCAGCGAAGGAGACAGATAGGTCCAGGCAAATAAGGTCTGCCCGGGCCCAAACCGGTCCGTGCCTTCTGGCATATAAACGAGTTGATGGGATAAACAGTGTCATTAAAGAGAAAATGAAAGAGGAACCGGAGTATTCCGTAAAAGACAGGGATGGAGTGCTTCACACTATATGGGTTTTAAGTAACAATGAAGATATTGAAACTATAATAAACGCTTTTGAAAAATGTAATGCACTCTATATTTGCGACGGTCACCATCGTGCAGCAGCGGCTGCAGGCGTTTGCAAATTTATGATGCAAAGACGCAGAATCCTGCATTCTGGGAAGGAACCGTATAACCAATGTCTTGCTGTCGCCTATCCGGCTGATGAACTGAAGATTATCGGTTACAACAGGGTTGTAAGGGATTTGAATGGAATGCGACCCGAAGTTTTTATTGAAAAGCTGTTGGCGGATTTTGAGGTTTCCGCGGGCGGCGCGGTCGCGCCGGCAGCCAAGGGAGAATTCACCATGTACCTTGAAGGAAAATGGTACAAACTGAAGCAAAGAAGGGCACCTGGATATGGTGACCCCGTCTTGTCGCTTGATGTAAGCGTGTTGTCGAATTTGATTTTCGGCAAGTTGCTTGGCATTGAAGATCTACGAATATCCGGGGGTCGCGTTGACTTTGTGGGAGGTGCCCGGGGGCTTGAAGAATTAGAAAAACGGGTGAACTGCGGCGAGATGAGAGCTGCTTTTGTTTTGTATCCCGTTTCTATGAAAGAGTTTCTGGAAGTTGCTGATGCCGCAAGATTTATGCCTCCAAAATCCACATGGTTTGAGCCTAAACTTGTCGATGGCTTGATTTCAAATCCTTTAATGTGAGAACAAAAAAAGGAAGGGAATGGGAAAATTAGTTTGCATTTGGTTGAATATCTCTCGGCAAAAAGTTGCGGATATTTGCTTTTGGATTTAAGAAATGTTAATTTTTTGCGGGAGGCATTATGGTTTTTTGGAAAGTGCTTATAGCTGACGATGATCGGGCGACTCTGTCTCTCCTGCATCAAGTCTTTCAAAAAGAAGGTTTTCGGGTTTTTCTTGCGCAAAACGTGGATGAAGCCAAAAGAATAATAAAACGGAAGGCTCCGGATTGCGCTCTCCTTGATTATCGCTTTGAGAACGGAAGCGCTCTTGATATATGCAAGTTTATAAAGCAAAACGCAGAGACTTCAAACATCCCCATAGCCATATTCAGCGGATATGGAGGGGAAAAAATCAAATGTTATAAAGCCTGTGCTGATTTGTTTATTGAAAAAGAAAATAGTGTTCAGGAAGTGCTTGAGGCTTTTAAGAGTTTGATAAGGCGAGTTCAGTGGGAAAGAGGCATATTTAACGTGGAAGGCATTACTCTTGATTATCGCCTGCATCGCGTTTCAGTAAAAGGAATGAAACCAGTTGAACTTAGTAAGGAGCAGTTTTTGTGTTTTGCCGTATTGGTGAGAAACAGCCCTGACTATGTTTCCGCCAAGGTTCTCGGTAGGGAGATTTTCGGAGACAGGAGTTTCAGGACCGGCGCACTGAAGATGATTTTGTGCCGCATGAAGAAAAAAATAGTTAACAGTATCGGTGGAGAAGTAAAAAATTACAGGAAAAAGGGTTGGGCGTATTTGCCGCCGACCAGAGAGAAAAACAAAACCAATTTTTCTTGAATGTAACGCAATCGTGATTGACTTTTGAGGATTATCTGCTATACTATAAATGTAGGCGGTTTTGAGGAGTTTTGGGCTTCGGGAGGCAGACCTACGTGTGCCAAATGGTAGGTAAGCAGCGGCGCGAAACCGGGGAATTTGTCAGTTCCCCGGTTCTTTTTTACGAATATTCATTTTTCAGATTGGTCAAATATAATGATATAATAACCAAATATGCAGTGGATTATTCAGATTCCCGTTTTGCTTTTTTCAATTATTCTTCATGAATACGCGCATGGTTGGGCGGCATACAGAAAGGGCGACGATACTGCCTATCTTTTGGGTAGGCTCACGCCTGTCTCTTATACACATCTCCGAGCCCACGAGACCTCTCTACATCTCGTATGCCGTCTTCTGCTTGAAAA
>CALEIX010000040.1 GCA_937898825.1 uncultured Elusimicrobia bacterium
GGGAATTGCTGGATTTTCTTCCGCTGGCTTACAGGAAGATAGCGAAAATATGAAAAAGCAAAAAAATCCCGCGGAAACCGCCATTCTGGATTATATAGAAAAGAAATTTTCAAACCAAAATGATTCAAGACTTGTGCTTGGTCCGGGGGATGATGCGGCCGTTGTAAGAATGGGGAAAAGTCTTGTGGTCTTAACCACGGATGAATTGGTTGAGGGCACGCATTTTAAAGACGGGATAAATCATCCTGAGCTTATAGCAAGGAAACTTTTGAGGATAAACCTGAGCGATCTGGCCGCCATGGGAAAAGTGCGTCCGATAGCCTGCCTCGCCGGGGGGGCGTTTCCTTCCGGTTTCCCTCCCAAATGGATTAAGAGATTTACGCGCGCCCTCGCCGATGAGTGCCGCGTTTTCGGTCTTTCCCTGGCGGGAGGAAATCTCGCAAGGTCTGGCGTTCTTCATGTTTACGCCTCGGTTTTCGGCAGGGCCGAAGGAAAAATGATAAGAAGGAGCGGCGCAAGGTCCGGGGATTTGCTTTTTAATGTCGGTCCGTTGGGCGATTCGAGAGCCGGTCTCGAGGTTTTTCTGGAAAAGCGAAAAAGTTTGACGGCGGTTGAAAAAAAACTTTGCGAAAAGTTCTGGCGGCCGCGTCCGTTGCTTGAGGAAGGGAAAATTCTTTCAAAATTTTCCCTTGCTACTTCCATGCTGGACAATTCCGACGGGCTTTTGAGAAGCTGCGAAATAATTGCAAAGGCGTCCGGGAAAAAGGTGAAAGTTTTGCTAAGCAAAGACGCAGTTTCGCCCGAGCTTTTAAATTACTGTCGCAAGAAAAATAAAAACTGGCAGGATTATGCGGCTGGCGGCGGAGAGGATTACGGACTTGTTTTCACCGCTGAAAGAAAAAAGGCGGAAAAGATTCGAAAATTGATTCCCGCGGCGCGGGTTGTGGGAAGGGTGGAGGAAGGAAGAGGGGTGTTTATTGAAAATGCCTGTGGCAAGATTGAAATATTCGAGCATTTTTAAACTGAACTCTGAAGAGGACACAGGACGCCTTGCCAGGATGCTATCTCTTGCGCTTGAGGGAGGCGAGGTTATACTGCTTGGCGGGGTCATGGGAAGCGGCAAGACTTTTTTTGTTCGGGCCATGGCCCGGAAACTCGGCTCAAAAATCCTGCCAAACAGCGCGAGTTTCAATATAATGCGGAGCTACAAGGGACAAAAATTAAATGTTCATCATTTTGACCTGTTTCGACTTGAAGAAAAGCACGTGCCCTATCTTGGCATTGAGGAGTTTTTGGGCGACAAAAATGCCGTTTGCGTGTTTGAGTGGGGCAGACCTGCGCGATATTTGTTTTCTGACAGCCCCTTTTTTGAGATTGAACTAAAATTGGCGGGAGAGAATAAAAGGCGGGCAAGAATGAGCGGCGTGGGACAAAGGGAAATGCAAATTGTACGGGAGATTAAAAAAAAGTGGGAAAAAACAGATCTATTCTCGCGATAGGCACTTATTCTGCCTGTCTGAAAATGGGGCTTAAGACTGAAAAGAGTTTTTATTCGTTAAATAGAAAAGCCATTAACCAGGAGAAAATCCTGTTTAAGTCCCTTGAAAAACTTCTTGAGCGAGGCAGGTTGTCATTGAGGGATATAGAAACTGTTTGCGTGGTGAGAGGCCCCGGAAGGTTTACGGGCCTGAGAATTTCGCTGACATTCGCCTCAATGATGAAAACTTTGCGGGGAATTAAGGTTTATGCCGCGGATATTTTTGAGATTTTAGCCTTGAAGGCGCAGCGGGCGGGCTTTCCCGGATGCCCGGCGTGGCGGAAAACTTTCAGAATAGCCGTAGCTCTTAAAGCCTTTAAAAAAGAGTATTTCCTGAAATTTTTTGATTGCCAAACGCTTCTTCCGTTGCATGATGCCGAGTGGACGGGTATGGAAAGAGTTTTTGAAAAAGTGAGAAAGGACGATTATTTTTTAAGCGATACAGAAGAGACGGATGAGATTTACCAGAACCCTTTGCTGAAGGCGCAAAGAGCTCCCCAATCTATATGCAGGGTAAAACCTGTAGATATAATTGATGCTTGCTTGAAATGGAAACGTAAGGAAATTACGCCGCTTTATTTGAAACCGGCGAAATATGAAATACAAGCGGCAGGCAAATGAAAATAAGAAGAGCGTTCAAAGAGGATATCCCACGATTATGTTGTATAGAAGAAAAGTGCCGGTTTTGTCCGAAGTGGGGCGAGAAGGGTTTTAAGAGGGAATTTGAAAACAGGGTGAGCGTTACTATTGTTCTGGAGGAAAAAGGGAAAGTGCAGGGCTTTGCCAATTTCTGGCTGTTCTCAGATTCCGTCGATTTGAATTACATAGCGGTGGCAAAGGAAATGCGAAGACGCTTGGCGGGTTCAAAACTTGTGGAGAAGGTTATTGAATACGCCAGGAAAAATGGATGCCGCTGGATAAATCTCGAGGTAAACAGGGAAAATCTGCCTGCTGTGGCATTTTACGAAAAAATTGGGTTTGAGAAAGCAGGGATTCGCCCAAAGTTCTATAATAATCAGTATGACGCTTTGCTGATGAAATTCGAGGTGAAAGATGAAGATTAGTTTACATGGTTTTGGCCTGAAGACTTGTGTTTTGCAGATTATTCTCTTTTTTCCGCTTTTTTCGGCCGCTTCCGGAAGCAAGGAATCTTACAACCATTTTACGAAGGCACTGCTGCTTGAAAGAAAGGGGGAGTTCCAGAAAGCTCTTGAAGAATATAAAACCACCGTTCTCATGGACCCTGACGCCTTTTTCGCTTACCGTCAGGCGGTGAATCTTGCCTTCAGACTTGGCAAGCTTGATGATGCCGACAAGTGGTCGGAATATCTCGTCAGGAAGGATTCTTCTTCCGTTGACACCTGGATTTTGAGAGGAAATTTCTTCTGGGTGAAAGGCGACAGTAAAAAAGCCAGGGAATGCTTTTTGAAAGCTATTAAGATAGATCCTGAGAACAAGGAGGCGATTTACCAACTTGCCGGTATATACAGTTTGAGTGAGCCCGAAAAGGGGATAGAGTATTTCAAAAGGTATGCGGAACTCGCCCCCGAAAACGCTGCAGATGCTTATTACAAAGTCGGCACCCTTTACAGCCTGAGCGGAAATTACCGGAAAATGGAGGAGTATTTAAAAAAGGCTGCCGCCTCCGACGCGTATTACCTTCCGCCCAGATATATGCTGGCCGAGTATTATGAACTTAAGAAGGATACTCAATCGGCTATTAATCAGTATATGGAGATTTTCAAGATTAATCCCAATGACAAAAAGCTGCTGAATTATTTGGGCAGATACTATCTTTCGGTGGGAGATTTGCGGAAAGGCAGGGAGTTTTTTTTAAGAGCGCACAATCTTGACAACAGCGATCAGGAGGCAAATTTCTGGTTGGCGGTTTTAAGCGAGAAGGACGGTGATTACGCTTCGGCGATTAAGTATTTGAGCTTGTCGAAAGATCTGGATACTAATCCAAAGAAAATACTTCAATTGAGTTATTATCACACGCAAAACAACGATTACCACGGGGCGGTTAAAATCCTTGAAAGGGCAAATAAAAAGTGGCCGAAAAACGCGGAAATAAGCTATTTTCTCTCCCTTGGATATATGGATTTGGGGCAGGAAGAAAAAGCGTACGAGATTTTGAAGAAGGCAGCCCTGAATTCCCCCGGCGATATCAATATTCTTACCCAGCTGGGAATGCTTGCTGAAAGTCTCAATGATGTCGAGACAATGGAAAAGAGTTTCAAGGAAATATTGAAGGGCAACCCGAAAAACGATGTAATTTTAAACTATCTCGGTTATTCACTGGCGGACAGGGGGTTGAAGCTTGAAGAATCTGAAGGAATGATAAAGAAAGCTCTTGAAATTTCGCCAAATAATGCTGCATATATGGATTCGCTCGGTTGGGTTCACTTTAAGCTCGGAAAGAAGGAAGCGGCGCTTGAAGAAATCAGAAAATCAATAGAAATGTTTTATAAAAATTCGTCCGGAAAGAGCAAGGGCGTAAGCAAAATTATAAACGACGACCCGGTGGTCTGGGAGCATTTGGGAGATATATATTGGAGCATGGGTGAGGTTGAAAAGGCGTACCTTTGCTGGAAAAACTCTTATTTTGTTAAAGTTTCCCCAAAAGTAATGGAAAAAATTGAAGAGGCACGCGATAAGATGGAGCCCGCCAGGGAGGGAGCGATTTTGAGAAAATTCTTTTCGGAATATTCCTCTGCTTTGAGAAAGTTCTCTTCTTTTTGCCGAATTAAAATTAGGATGGGGGCAAAGAAAATAAGTCTGGACGGAATACTAATCTGGCGACGGACGGATTCGCTTGTCTTCAGAGTGTTAAGTCCAATGTTTACGCCGCTGTGGGAGGCGAGATACGATTCTGGAGGAGGGTTAAAAGCGGACGATATAAAGGTAAAGGATAATATGGACATGCAGAAATTTAAGGGTTGGATTGAGATTTTTGTGAAGGCGTTGCATCGTTATTACGGAGGAGATTTTTTTATTTCTGCCGGAAGCAGAGCACCGTTACTTGAAGGTGCATGTTTTAAAGGCGAGGAGTATGAAGTGTGTTTTGATAAAGTTTTTGAAAAAATAAAGAAGATAAAAAGCATTAAAAGCAAAAAAGCCAGCATCTATTTCCGAAAGTTTATCAATGGGGAGTTCAGATATTTGCCGGATAAAGTTGAGTTAAAAGCGCCTTTTTCAAAAGTTGAAATTGAATTTTACCAGCCGAAAGCAGATATCTTGCCATTGAGGTTTTTACTGCCAGAATGAGAAGCGTGAGTTTGAAAGCGCCGGCCAAGATTAATCTTTTCCTGGATATAGTGTCCAGAAGAAGGGACGGATACCATAACCTGCTTACGGTTTTTGCCAAGATTTCTCTTTTTGATTCTCTTGAAATATCCAGAAGCGCGAAGGACGGAATTTTCCTGTCCGTTAAAAATTCAACGGAGGGAATAGAAAAGGAAGACAACCTGGCATATAAAGCGGCGAAAATTTTTATGAATAAGTTCCGGATAACTCAGGGGGTGAAAATCCGGCTTGAAAAAAAAATTCCGTGCGGAGCGGGACTTGGAGGGGGTTCGAGCGATGCCGCCGCGGTTTTAAGGGGGTTGGCGCGCCTGTTTAAAATTGACCGGGTGAGAAATAGAAAAAAGTTGTTGAATATATCTGTCAAACTGGGGTCCGATGTGCCGTTTTTTCTTTTTGATGAAACTTTTTGTATGGCCCGGGGAAAGGGTGAAAAATTGAAACCGCTGAAGGTGCGGCCGAGAAAAGAGCATATCGTAGTGGCCTGTCCTGAGAAACCTGTGAATACAAAATCTGCTTATTTGGGCGTAAAAATATGCAGACAGGCGGAGAGACAAAGGAGAAGGAAAATTTTTTTGAGGTTGAAAAAAAGTCTGGTTCGTGGAGATTTTATTGCGGGAAATTTGTTCAATGGTTTTGAGGATTCAATTGTCCCGGTTAGAAAAGATATTGGAAAATTAAAGAAAGAATTCAGAAAATTGGAGGCAAAAGATGCCTTGATGAGTGGCTCCGGTTCCTGCGTTTTCGGTCTTTTTGATTCGCTTAGGCGGGCCCGAAACGCTGCCCGCCGCCTTAAGACTTGCAAAAATAAAGTTTTTTTGGCAAAATTTTTATAAGATTATAAACATCTTGGTGTGCTTCTGGAGGGTAAATCCTTTGCGGTTGCAACACTGAGAGGGGGTAGTTAGTTATGGAGATAACAGAGATAAGAATACATCTGAGAAATGAAACAAGGTTAAAAGCGTTTGCGACCGTGACGTTTGACAATATCTTCGTTGTGCATAATATGAAGGTCATAAACGGGAACAAGGGTCTTTTGGTTTGTATGCCATCCCGAAAAATAAAGGACGGCAGTTATAAGGATATTGTTCATCCTATAACCAATGAGTTCAGGACCAGCCTTGAAAACGCGGTGCTCAAGGCATATGAGCAGGAGTTGGACAAAGCGGGCAATAAAGCCCAGACTCCGACCAAGAATCAATAATTAATAAATTCTGCCCAACGCCTTTTACGGTAAGAAGGTTTATTGATTTATTCCCGAACGGTGTAAAGTTTCACAATACCCGCGGTTTATGAAGAACGTGTCGTGATTGACAGGATTTCTTTTCGAAAACTTCTGTTCTGGAATTTATTCCCGGGTGGTGTAACGGTCTTGCAGCGCCCTTGGAGGTCGGTCATTAAAAATTATGTTTCTACTGCGGCTTAAATATTTGGTCTGCGGCTTCGTTGCGCTCGGCTTACATATCGCCTTGTGGCTGATATGCTCGCCTCACGCGCCTTGCCTCGCCGCCAATCTTTAAGCCTCGTGACGAAAATACTTTTCAATGACCGACCCGGAGGCAATCAGAAATAACGCCTCCAAAGGTTATCTCTCTTTAGTCTGTGGCGGAGAAGTCGAGATTTATATTCCCGGGTGGTGTAACGGTAACACAGCGCCCTTTGGAGGCGTTATTCATGGTTCGAGTCCATGCCCGGGAGCCAGGACTTACGCTCAGACGAACATGAGATTAATAGTATATTTTATAATTGTATAAAATGGGAAAAAGATAATGTCAAAGATTAGATGAAAGAATATAACAAAGTAAAGAAATTAGGACATAAATAAGAAAGGAATCGAGAAAATGTCTAGTAGTTTAATTGAAATATTCGGGGATAAGAAACTTACAGATAAGGTACAAAGGAGATTGCCTTATTTGTTCCAACTGGCGGAATTAGAAAGCTCAAGGGCAGGTAAAACAGGAATGGAAGTTGGTTCAGTTCGTGAAAGAATAATAGTAGCTTTGTTAATCTATAAATTTGGTGAAGCAAATGTAGAAACCGAGATTCCTATCACAGAACCAGAAGTGGATGTAAGATTGTTTGGAGAACCAGTGTCTATAAAAACAATAATAGGTAAAAGTTTTGGAGGAGTTAAACTTATATGGACAGTAGACGCTCTAAAAGCAAAAGAATTTCGTGAGACGTATTACCCTCATTACGATATTTTGCTTATTCAGATAAATTGGAATAGCATCGGAGGATTTTATTACATTCCGTTAGCAGTTCAAAAACGGCTTTTTGATAAAATAGGCAGAAAGAACTATATTAAACTTCCAAAACCTGGAACAAATCCAAGAGGTGTGGAGATTACTAAAGAAGCACTTTTAAATTTAGCCAATGATAAAGGAAGTAAAAGTATTGTAATAAACTGGCAAAAAACGAAAATAGAATTCAACTCATTTAAAAGATGGGTTGACCTATGGATGGAGAACTGAAATGTCATCGCGTCAGAGAAAAAATCGTACTAAAACAAGTACTTTTGGTTCTCCCGGAAGAATTAATCATGATTCGTCAAAATTTTACAATAGTAAACTTTATGAAGGATTAAATAATGGAAAAAGTGTTGAATATATTGAAAATCCAATTAACCAGCAATATATAAATAAGATTTTTTGTAAGTCCAGTGAATCTATGACTGAATTGCCGGATGATAGTATACATTTAATGGTTACATCGCCGCCATACAATGTTGGAAAAGAATACGATGAAAATTTATCTCTCGAAGAATATAGAAATTTATTAAAACAGGTATTCAGAGAAACATACCGGGTTTTGGTTCCAGGTGGAAGGGTATGTATAAACGTTGCCAATTTAGGAAGGAAACCATATCTGCCACTTCATAGTTATATTATTGAAGATATGCAAGAAATTGGTTTTTTAATGAGAGGTGAAATATTGTGGGATAAAGGAAGCAGTGTAAGTCCTTCAACTGCATGGGGAAGTTATTTGAAAGCAAATAATCCAGTATTACGAGACATTCACGAATATATCCTTGTGTTCTGTAAAGATTCATTTACTCATCTAAATCCTTACAATAGAAAAAGCACTATTTCAAAAGAAGAATTTTTAGAATTTACAAAAAGTGTATGGAAATTTCCAGCAGAACGGGCTACAAAAGTAAAACACCCTGCCCCATTCCCTGTAGAATTACCTTATCGTCTAATTCAACTTTATACATTTGAGAGTGAAGTTGTTCTCGATCCTTTTGCTGGAAGTGGGTCCACTTGCATTGCGGCATTAAAAACTAACCGAAAATATGTTGCCTACGATATTGATAAAAAATATTGTGATTTAACAGAAAGAAGGGTAAAACAGTTTTTACAAGAACAATTTACTTTGTTTCCCAAAACAGACAGGTAATTTGTAAAACAAAACACTCCTGAATGCAAAGCTTATAAAAAATGGATTGGCAAAATGTGATAAAAGGTTGGACTTTCAATTTAAAAACAGGTTTATAAAATATGAAAATGAAGCCAAACAATTAAAAATTGGTATCTGGGAAAAGAAAGGATCTTTATGCCAAAAGAATGGATTTTAAACAGCGCAATAAATAGATGGGGTCTACAAAAAAAAGAGAATGGTAGGTGCGGTTTCTGACGAAATTAGAAAATGCTCGCCGAAAACGGACAATTGATAAATGAATTATGATGAAAAAATATTCCTTTATTTGGTTGAATTGTTGGGTTTGCTTTGAGAGGGCATGGAAGGTGTTATTTTATGTGGCGAAGGTTCGCCAAAGACAATGATAGTTCCTTTCCTGCGATATTTAAACATTTTTGCAAGAAGAGTAACTGTTTCGCCGGAATACAAAATTTGTCTATTGTCAGGTGTGACGGGGGAGAGTTGGAATCTAAATTTTTTGCCGGAATTTAAGACTTTCCTTTAATTTAGTAAAATTTAACGTGATGGCTAAAGAAAAGAGTTTTACCGCTTTGGTTTTAGGTGCAGGTCTTGGCACACGGATGAAATCAAGTTTGCCAAAGGTGCTTCACGAACTTGCCGGAGAACCCCTTATTATTCATTCCATAAAAAACATACTTCCCTTAAAACCCCGAAAAATAACAGTTGTCGTCGGGCACAAGGCGGAAATGGTGGAAGACAGGATAAGGCAATGGGCTGATGAAAACAATACCGGCGTAAAGTTTGATTTTGTCCGCCAAAAATTACTGAAAGGCAGTGGCAGAGCGGTTTTTGAGGCGAGAGACAGGATTGAAAGGAAAAGCAATGTATTGATTGTTTGCGCTGACGCCCCCCTTTTAAAAACAAATACTTTGTTAGCTTTGAACAAATTTTTTCTGAGAGACAAAGCGGACGGAGTTATTCTTTCTTCGGAGGTTGAAAATCCTGCTTCATACGGGAGAATCAAGAGGGATGAAAACGGTAATGTGATTTCCATTGTGGAGGAGTCGGACGCCGATGAGATGGAAGAAAAGATAAAAGAAATAAATTCCGGGGTGTATGTTTTTAAGTCGGATTATTTGTTGAAAGCATTGCCGAAACTCAGAGCGAAGGGGCCGAAAAAGGAATATTATCTTACCGACATTGTGGAGGAAACAATAAAAATGGGCGGAAAGGTCAGGGCTTTGAAAATAGAAGATGCCGTTCAAACGATGGGCATTAATTCACGAATTCAGTTAGCCGGGGCGCATAAGAAAATGTACCTTAGCAAGGCAGAAAAGTTGATGCTTTCTGGAGTTACAATTCTGGATCCCGCAAATACTTATATTGAAAATTCCGTAAAGGTCGGCAAGGATACTGTCATTTATCCCGGGGTTTTTCTTAAAGGACAAACGGTTGTTGGCCAAAGCTGTAAAATCGGGCCGTATGTTGTACTGGAAGATTGTAAGGTAGAGGCGAATGTTGAAATCAAATTTTCCTGCTTTATTGTTTCAAGCGTAATAAAACGCGACTGCGTTATCGGTCCTTTCAGCCATATAAGACCAGGTTCGGACATAGGACCGGAAGCGAAGGTGGGTAATTTTTCCGAGATAAAGAAGTCCAGAATACGTGAGGGTTCCAAGGTGCCGCATTTAAGCTATGTGGGCGATACCGAGATGGGCAGGAAGGTGAATGTAGGGGCGGGGACGATAACCTGCAATTATGACGGGGTGAAAAAGCACAAGACTGTTATAGGCGATGGTGTTTTTATCGGTTCAAATACCAATTTAATAGCGCCGGTCAAGGTGGGGAACGATGTTTTGATAGGAGCTGGTTCCACTATAACTGAAAATATCCCCCGCGGCAGGCTTGCAATTGCCCGCGCCAGACAAGTGGTGAAAAAACTTAAAAAGAGGAAATAAATATGAATTCTAAATGGAGAGGTGATGTGCCCAAGATAATTACAGGCAATTCCAATCCGCAGCTTGCGCATAAAATTTGCGAGATTTTGAATGTGCCTTTGTGTAAATCCAGAGTGACTGATTTTGCCGACGGTGAAATAGACGTGCATATTCTTGAAAATGTGAGAGGGGCCGATTGTTATGTAATTCAGCCCACCTCAAAGCCCGTGAATCACAATTTAATGGAGCTTCTGATTATAATAGATGCTTTGAAGAGAGCAAGTGCAGGAAGGATAACGGCTGTGGTTCCTTATTACGGTTACGCCCGGGCCGATAGAAAACCTGCTCCCCGAGTTGCCATAACCGCGAAACTTGTGGCGAATCTCATCACCGGGTCCGGTGCGGACAGAATGATAACCATAGACCTGCATGCGGCGCAAATACAGGGTTTTTTTGACATTCCGGTGGATCATTTATATTCAAGACCGGTTATACTGGAATATATGAGAGGAATGGAACTGAACAATTGCGTGGTTGTGTCTCCTGACGTGGGCAGCGTGGACAGAGCGAGTTCTTTCGCCAAAAAACTTAGCGCCGAACTTGTTATAATTGACAAGAGAAGACCGCGTCCAAACGAAGCCGAAATCTATAATGTTATAGGAAATGTGAAAGGCAGAAATTGCTTTATTGTCGATGATATGATAGATACGGGAGGAACACTGACGAGGGTCGCTCACACCATAAAAGAAAAAGGAGCCGAAAAAATAATGGCCTTTTGCACGCATGGAGTGCTTTCTGGGGGTGTTTTTGATAAAATAAATAAATCGCCGATTGATGAGTTGGTGATTACAGATACTATTTCGGTGGATGTTTCAAGAAGCCGTAAAGTCAAAGTGATATCTGTGGCTAAGCTTCTTGCCGAAGCCATAAAAAGAAATCACAATAAAGAATCTATAAGCGAACTTTTTATTTGAATTTAAAAATGGAGGAAGTATTATGGAAAAGGTGTTAAATGGAGAGCCGCGCGAAAACCCCGGAGTTAAAGGAGTGTTGAAAACGCTGAGAAAAAGCGGAAAAATTCCGGCCGTTGTATATGGTGAGAACGCCCCGAGCGCCAGCATTCTGGTGGATGCCAGGCAATTTTTAAAGATTGTTTCAGCCGAAGCAAATGCCATCATCAAACTTAAATATCTCGGGAAGGAAGAGAATGTTATCGTGAAAGAATTGCAAAGGCATGTGGTCAGCGGAGAGATTCTGCATGTCGATTTTATGCGGATATCCTTTAGCGAGGAAATAGAGGTGTCGATTCCGGTGCATTTGACAGGGGAGCCTCACGGGGTTAAAAATCAAGGCGGTATTTTGCAGCACGGGGTGAGGAAGTTGACGGTGAAGTGCATGCCTTCGGAAATCCCGAATGAAATCAAGGTAGACATTTCCAGAATGCAGCTGAATGATGTTTTGAAAGTGGGGGATATAAAACTTAAAAATGCCTCAATAACTGAAGGTTCGGACATTATAGTCGCGAGCATCTTGCCGCCTATGGCGGAGAAACCAGAAGAGCCCGGCGCCGCTGTGGAAACTGCGGAACCTGAGGTGGTGGAAAAGGGCAAGAAAGAGGAAGACAAGAAAGAGGAAAAATAATCTTTTTGTGCAAGAGGGAAACCGGATTAAAATCATGGCGGGCCTGGGAAATCCCGGCAGGAAGTATGAAAGCAGCCGGCATAACATCGGTTTTCTTCTGGCGGATTTTATCAGGGGAAGGCATGCGGAAAATGCCTCATGGCTTTCTTTCGGCAAGGGTAAGTATGTAAAGATAAATTTGAAAGAGGAGGATTTTTACCTTGTCAAACCCATGATGTATATGAATAATTCTGGCATTATGTTGAGGAGTTTTGCAGAGTATTTTAAGATAAGAGCAAAGCAAATCCTCGTGTGCTATGACGATATTTCCCTTGATTTTGGAAAAATAAGAATAAGACGCGGTGGGTCCTCAGGCGGGCACAAAGGAATGGAGTCGGTAATAGAGAGTTTTGGCGTTTCGGATATCCCGCGTCTCAGGATTGGTATAGGCAGGACGGAAAGCCAGAACGCCAGAAATTACGTTCTTGGTAATTTCAACTCACGGGAAAGACAGGAACTTCCGCAAGTGCTTGAAAATTCCTATAATGCGTTTATAAGCATTGTAAATCATGGACTTGAAAAAGCGATGAATCTTTATGGTTCTCTACCCTTAGAAAGCGATGCAACTGTTGTTATAAAGATTAATTTATGTGATGCTAGAACTCCTGATACTGGAGCCATAACTCATCCATTATTCTTAGATGCGATACTTAGATTTTTGCGGGAAAATTACGGTTATAATTTGGAAATAAAGGTAGTTGAAAGCGATGCGTCTGTAGCTTTACCTGATTTATTTATTGAATGGTTTGGTTTTGCCGAGATATTAAATAAATGGAACGCAAAATA
>CALEIX010000041.1 GCA_937898825.1 uncultured Elusimicrobia bacterium
TATGCTCGCTCACCCGAGCCTTGAACTTGCCTCAAATCTGGCTTTCCAAACCATTAACTATTTATTTGACAGAGCACTATGTCTACGGCTTGAGGGCATTTGTAAAAAATTCGATATTTTTCCTGAAATATTCGGCCTCTTCTTCTTCGGCGCTGCCAAGTTTCGAAAGGTAATACTTAATCGCCTTCCTGTAAACTTCCCGTCTCAGTTTCGCAAGGCGTTTCGGAAAGGGTCTGCCTGTCTTTTTGCAGGCTGTTTCCAATGCTTTAATATTCTGGCTCATCTCGGCAATATCCATTTTCTCCTTGTTATCACTTATGAAATCGCCAGCTCTAAGGATGGCGATGGCAGCGTCTTCCTTCAATCTTTTAATCTTTTCCTTCGAGAAACGCTCGGACTTTATATCAGCCACCGCTAAACAATTGAGAGCAAGGGGATAATTTTCAACCTCCAGAGCAGTTTTGCCCAGAAATTCCAGAGCGTCAATGCTGAAATCGGGCCAGATTTCATCATAAAATTTCTGAATGAACTTTGAATAATCTAATCGCGCCTTTTCAATCTGCTCAAGCTGCTTCACATTGTCAAGATAAACATTTACCCTGCCGGAGGCGTAGGCTATTATTTTTTCACTTTTCACTCTGCCCCTCTGCTGTTCAATGGCGGCATCCATGCTTACATATCCCTCGTCGCTCTCATATCTTTCCTCAATTCTCTTCCTGTATTCATCTAAATCCAGAGAAAGATTTAAGTAGCTTGCCATTGCATGTTCCAAATAAGGGTCGGTATATTCACCTCTAAGAAATTTTTTTATCGTTTCCGGATCACTCTTCGCCTTCTCGTGGAAATACATATCTTCCACAAGATACGCCTCATATTCAAATTCGGTCATATTACCCGAAAGCATGTCAAATCTAAAATTTGGATACTTCCAGTTCTGAAAGGCGTGGACAAGTTCGTGAATAAAAACAGAATCGGCGTATTTAACCCATTCTTCTCTGGCATCTTTTCGTTTGTAAAGAATCCTTATGGTCTGCCCGGTTTTTTTGGGCTTTGAGGCGAAAAACTCAAATATGAACCTGGTGTTAAAGTAAATTTTATTTTCATTTATGCCGTAAGAAGCGAATCTCCCTCTTTTGTCCGGTCTCAAAAGTATCTCGGGAAGAGGATATTTGTTTCTTCTGAATTTGCTCAGCAATTTCTTCCCGCAAGCTGTTTTTGAAATTTGTTTTTCAAAATCCCTCTTTAATTTGCGGGACAAAGAAAAGTCGTAAAGGTAGGCATGGGAAATGGTGGAGAAAAAAAATAAAAATGCCGGCAGCAAACTCATTCTCATAAGCAATATAATATCAATTTCCATCCCCCGAGTGAATTGACAAGAGCCTTTCACAATGGTTAAGATAAATTACAGAACGCAAACCGCGAACAGGAGGTTTTATGTCACAACACAATTCCGGAGATATTTTAAGTTCTTTTCTTCTGGGCGGAATAATCGGTGCGGCTCTTGGCATACTTTTCGCCCCTGAATCCGGCAAAAAAACCAGGAAGAAATTAAACGAGTGGCTGGAAGACACAACCGACGATGTGAAGGTCAAGGTGGAGGAAATCGAAAAGGACCTGAAAAAGAAAAAAGAACAAGTGCTCAAGCACATAAACTAAAGTTAAGATTTAACCCGGCTGCTGTCATAAAAGTATTCCTGTAATTTTCTTAAAATGTTCGGAGGCGGCTTTCTGGAGAAATCAGAGTGAGTCTTCATCTCGCGAAAACAGGTACCCTCCAATAAAGGTCAAAAGAGTGCCTATAATTATTAGCCAGCTCCAGCCAAGAAGCAGTTTTTTCGTTTCAATCAAATAAAGCATTGTTCCCATCAAAACCGAAGTAAAAGTCATGACATAGACATTTGCTTTATCCACCCTTCTTTGTGTAAATAGCCCCAGCAGGAAAACCCCGAGCAGGCTGCCCGCTGTCACTCCGTTTATCTTGAAGGCAAGCCAAAGCATACCCTCTGAAAACTTGCACATATATGCGATGACAGCAAGCAATATTCCAAAAAGCACGACGCTTATCCTGGACACTAAGAGGTAGTGTTTCTCGCTTTTTTTCTCATGCAAAAGCGGTTTATAAATGTCAGTTACAAAAGACGAAGAAAGAGAACTCAGCGGAGAATCTATGCTGGCTAAAATTATCGCCGTCAAAACTATTCCTTTAAAACCGTTCGGCAGGGAAAATAGAGCGAAATGAGACAAAATCTTGTCAGAATTATCCGGCAAGGGCAATAAGGAATTTTGCTTGTAATAGACAAAAAGCAATGTGCCTATCGAGAGATACAATACCACAACAGGAAGAGAGGCTAGTATTGTGGCAACAATGGTTTTCTGACTTGACCTTCTGGTTTCGAGGGTCAAGAGTCTCTGCATAAGTTCTTGATCGGTACCGAAAGACGCCAATGAACCAAATACCCCGTTTAAAATGGCCAGCCACCAGATGTTGGGATCAGCCGGGGAAGAGCCGAAATTAAAAATGGACAATTTTCCCGCTTCCAACGCCGTTTGGAAAGCCAATGCAACACCCCCCTTTATATGCAGCAAAAGGTAAGCGATAAGAATTAGAGCCGCCGCATAAAAACTGATTGCTTCAAAAACCCCCGTCCATATAACGGCGCGTATTCCGCCAAAGGTTATAAAAATCATGCTCACAACGCTGAAAAACAGAAGCGTCCACAAAAGTGACCATCCCATTAAAACACTGACTGCAAGACTCGCCGCATAAAGCCTTACGCCCGAGGCAAGCAGCCGCGTGAAGAAGAAAAAGACCGAACCAGAATACTGACTTGCCCTGCCGAATCTGTGTTTGAGAAACTCATAAATTGTTGTGCAGTTGAATCTGTAAAAAGCGGGAATAAAGAAATACGCTATGAATACCCGCGCTATCGCCGAACCGATGAAAAATTGAAGATACTCCCAGTTTTCCCGGAACCCGACCGCCGGAACTCCTACAATAGTCATGGCGCTTATTTCCGTGGCGACAAAAGAAAGTGTAGCAGCAACCACCGGCATTTTTCTCTTGCCGAGGAAAAAATCCTCAGTATCCTGTTCATCCCTGCCCTTTATATAAGCGATTAAAAAAAGAATGAAAACTGCAAAAGCCACTATGAGGAAATCTGTATATGTCAGCGATGAATTTTGAGACGCGGCCATCATCAGAAAAATATGTTCAAAATAATACGCTCTCTTGCATTTTGACCAGCCGCATAACCGGTTAAGATTTCTTGACCCTCAAATCTCTGAACCCTGCTGGCAAGTTAATAGTAGATTCTATCTACAGTGAATGTTTTGCAAATTCTGTAAGTAAAATCAATAAATTTCCAATTTTTGTTTTCCAATTTGTAACCCGAATCTTGCACCTGTATTCTGAAACTGCTTACTCTTTTATGCACTAACCGGCATTTCTCCGCGCGCTTCATCCAGACCGCCAATTATATCTGCTGATTTTTTCTGAAACGACTCCAGAGCACAAAAAGCACACAAACCGCAGGAAATCTTATCGGTAAAGTCTCTGAACACAAACGGGCTCCCAAAAGAAACCATCATTGCATTTTTAACAAGATTTAAATTTTTACAAATATGCTTTTTTTCTTCCTCACTTAAATTAATGCTCCCACTGTATGCGCGTGGATTTGAAAAAATTCCGAAAATGAGCTTTTTGCTTTTCCCCTTTCTAAAAGGAGTAACGCTGAAACCAATCTTTCTCATGGCCGCCACAAATGCCTTGCCCTTTATTTTGCCAAAAGGGGTAAGAGGTTCCAAGTAAGCAACTTCATCCCCCTTTTTCAATCTAAACTTTTTTCTTTGAAATGCCCAGGTTATGCAGCTGGCGGCTATCTCTTCCGGAAATTTTCTGTGCTCGGCGCAGCCCACCATCGAAAAATCACGAGCATACATATTTCCCCTCGAAACTTTCAAAGCAAGTTTTTCCTGTCTTTTAAGAGCAGAGCTGATAAGATGGTCGGAGAATACTCCGTTCCTATACAATGAATTCAAAGACGCTATCAAAGCAAAAGGGTTCCCCGGAACAAGCAGTATGTCGGCGCCCGCAAGCAAGGCGTGTGCGGCGGCTCTCTTTTCATCTTCCACCGCACCCATGGAAAGGGCGTCAGTGACAACGCATCCCTCAAAACCAACTTCTCTTCTCAAAAGACCGCCTATTATTTTCTTTGAAAAAGAGGCGGGATAATCAGAGTCCACATATTTCACCCACAAATGTCCTACCATCACGGCGTCAGTTTTACCGGAAAGTTTCCTGTAAGGCTTCATGTCCAGTTCCTTCAATTCCTCCGCGGTTTTTGAAATCTTCGGCAGCGTCAAGTGTGAATCGGAGTCGGTGGAGCCATGCCCCGGAAAATGCTTCACACATGACAGGCAACCGCCGGAAGAAAGTCCATCGATATAGGAAGACGCCATGAGCGAAACCAAAGACGAATCGTCTCCAAAAGACCTTATATTCACGATAGGATTTTCAGGAGTGGACGCGATATCCACGACAGGAGCAAATATCCAGTCCACTCCGACGGCCCTGGCTTCCATGGCGGTTATTTCAGCCTTACGTCTGGCGAAAAAGGGTGTAACACTTGCGCCAATTGCCATATTTGACGGAAGAAGAGTTCCGTCTTCCATCCACTGGCCAAGCCCGTTTTCATAATCAGCGGAAAAAATGAGAGGATAATCCGCCCTCGACCTGAGAATGCTTATTGTCTTTTTTATCTCCTCTGCTGTTCCCCAATAAAAGCAAAAACCGCCAACCCCCATAGTCACCAGCCTGACGGCATCTTTAATGTCAGTCTTGCCAAATCTAAATTCGGGGTGAACCAATCTTGCAAGTCTTTTCATTTTCCCTTGCCTTTTTCCCGCAGCTTTATCCTATTCCAATTTTCCAAAACCTCAGCCGGGGTTTCGGCTTTTTTACCGCCAAAAACATGCGGATGTCTTCGGACAAGTTTCGAATTTATTTCCCGTAAAACATCCTTTATGTCAAAAAGATTCTCTCTTTCGGCAAGAACCGAATGGAAAACAATCTGAAGCATTAAATCACCCAATTCCTCTTTGAGATTATTCCAGTCTTCCCTTCTTATTGCATCTTCGACTTCCGCACTTTCTTCTCTTAAATATTTGATAAGGGTTTTGTGGTTTTGACTTTTGTCCCACCGGCAGCCCTTTTCACCAAGCAATGTCCTCATTATTGCTACTAAATCGCCGAACCTGTGGCTTTTGCCCAGTTTTTTTGCATTGTTTTTTACCATAGACTTGACTTTTCTAAAAGTATATAATTTACAGGAGGGAAAAACCAATGCCTTTTTCGGAGAAAGTATGCCAACAATAACAAAGGAAACATTCAACACTAAAAAAATCCTCGATAGAGGTTTTGTAAAACTTGCCGGATTTATGGGAGGAGACGCAAAAGTGGTAAAGTCAGCCCGAGTAACTTTTGGTTCAAGTTCCAAAGGAGAAGAAAGAGATCGGCGATTAATAGAGTATTTGTTGAGACACAAACACTTCACTCCTTTTGAACATTCTATTTTCCAGTTTCATGTAAAATGCCCCATTTTTGTAGCGCGCCAATGGATGAGGCACAGATGGGGTTCTTTTAATGAAATCAGCGCAAGATACACCCAGGTCAAGGATGAGTTTTATATCCCGGAAAAATTTCGTCTCCAGGATAAAATCAATAAACAGGGTTCCATTAACGCCGAAATAAAAGACAATGAAGAACTAATTAAAGTTTACCGTCACGCGATTAAAAACTCCTATGAAGCGTATTTAACCCTGACCAAATCAAATATAGCTAAAGAAATGGCAAGAATGCTCTTACCTGTAGCGCAATACACTCAATTCTACTGGACAGTCAACGCCAGAAGTTTGCTTAACTTTTTGACTCTCCGGATGGACGAACACGCCCAATGGGAAATACGGCAATATGCTAGCGCAATAGGGAAAATTTTTCGCGACAAAATGCCATGGACATGGGAAATATACCAAAAGATTTCAGCAAAAAAATGAAAAACATAAACCTTGCTTTGACATTTTTCTTTCTCTGCGTCCTCTGCGCTTCTGCCCAGAACTTGCCTTCAAAAGTAACTCTCGAGGCCAAAAAGAAAAATATAACGGAATTTAAAAAATCGGATCTTGAAGTTTACGTGCCAGTGACTGGCGTGAGCGCCGCTTTTGATGAAATAGACATAATGGCACCTTTTGACGGAAGGGTGGAAAAAATCATTGCAGAACAATTTGATTTTGTGGAAAAAGAAGAAGTTTTAGCTTCCATGGTTTCCACTGAAATGGCAGCGATGATAGATACAAGCCATGGCTTATCAAGAAAACAAATGGAAAAAAGATGGAAAGGAATTTTTGATTATTATCCTATTAAAAGCCAATGGCGCGGAGTGATAACAACCGTTTATGTTGAGCCAAAACAAAAGGTGCTGAAAGACGAAAGACTTTTTACACTGGCGCGGAAAGTAATGATTATAGCCAAAAATGTGAAACCGATATTCTCGCCTTTGAGCACCGGACTTCCCGCAAAGATGCATTACTCAAGAGACAAAAGCGTAAAATTCGAAACGAAAGTGTCCAGGTTTATGCCTCTTGCAGTAAATTCATTCTATTATCGCTTGTGGCTGGACATAGAAAACCTCAGCGACGATATCATAGTAGGAGCAAGATTTAACGGCTTCTTATTCCTCGGAAGGGTGGAAGATGCTGTAATTGTTCCCAAAAACCACATAATCAAAGTCGGCAAGCGAAAGTTTATGATGATAGAAATTGAAACGGGGCTTGCCGACGAAAAAAAGGCCGAAATCAAAAAAAGGATAAATAATTACATAAAGCCGGATCTAATAAAAATGGAAAGGTGATTATGGAAAAAAACGTGAAAAGCGAAATATTTTCCAATTTCATGTTTCTTAAACTCGAGCCCAACTTTCGGAAAATGATTTCAAACGAAAAGATAGCCGCCAAGCAGGAATTTGAAAATATGATAGCTTCCCTCCAGGATAAATTTTTCATAAGAACTTATATGACCTGTCCGCGGACAGACAGCGATATATTAATATGGAGGATGATGGACAACTTTGAGAAACTCACCGAAAACTGTGCTCGCACATTTTCCTACGGCATAGGCAAATATCTGGAATCCACATATTCTTATACTTGCGTTATAAAAATCCGGGAGGGCATGGAAGGAGGAGAAAGCGACACCGACGTTATCCTGAAAAACAAATTTGGAAAATACAAATACATGCTCGTTCACCCGATTTCAAAATCCCGGATATGGTATGACCTGTCAGAGGAAGAAAGACAGACACTGATAAACGAGAGAAGCAAAGTTATAAGCCAGTATCCGGAAATAACCGAGAATTTTTTCGCTTCTTCCGGGTTGTGCGACACGGAAGTGATAGTCGCAAGAGAATCCAGCAGCATTGAAACCCTGATTAAAGTCACGAAAGAATTGAAAAAGCAAAAAATAAAAAATTTCACTCTCAACGATAAACCGAATTTTCTCTGCATTGGAAAAGATTTGAGCATTATCCTGGACATGATATCGTGAAACCGGTAAAAAGGTTTCAGGAAAATTCTCTTTTTTTGCTGGTGCAAATTTACCGGCAAAATTAAAAGGTACTAAAATGAAAATCTTGAGTTTAGTAATGGCCGGAGGTAAAGGAGAAAGATTGTATCCTTTGACCAAGGAAAGGTCCAAACCTGCCGTTCCCTTTGGAGCCAAGTACAGGATTATTGATTTTGTTCTGTCAAACTTCATAAACTCGGGAATATACTCAATTTACGTCCTGGTTCAATATCTTTCTCAATCCCTCATAGATTATTTGCGGTCAAGCTGGAATACAAGCGGAATAACCAATAATCAGTTCATAACGGTGGTCCCACCGCAAATGAGATTGGGACAAATGTGGTACAGAGGCACAGCGGACGCAGTAAAACAAAACATGAACCTCATCAACGATCATTCTCCTGATTTGGTGGCTGTCTTTGGAGCAGATCACATTTACCGGATGGACATCAAGCAGATGATTGACTTTCATATATCAAACAAGGCTGACATCACAATAGCTGCCCTGGCGGTGCCTCTTAAAGAGGCCCCCCGCTTTGGCATAGTAAAAGCAGATTCAAAAAAAAGAATGATAGGGTTTGATGAGAAACCCCAAAAACCTCAACCCACTTGCTCAAACCCGAATTTAGCATATGCATCCATAGGTAATTACATTTTCACTTATGAGGCCCTTGCGAAAATATTTCAGGAAGAGCCGCTGGATGAAAAAATCACAAATTTCGGCGAAGCCATAATTCCGAATATTTTCAAGAGATACAAGGTCTTTGTTCACGATTTCGGAGCACAAAAATTGCCGGGAATAAAAAACTACGAAGAAAGCAATTACTGGCGGGACGTAGGCACTATAGAGTCTTTCTGGCAGGCGCACATGGACCTGCTTGGCTTGAAACCAAAATTCGACCTTGCCAATGAACACTGGCCAATACACTCCGGAAAAGCCAATTTACCCCCTTCCAAAATCATACAGTCAAATCTTCAAGACTGTATGATAGGCGAAGGATGCAAAATAGTAAATTCCTCGCTCAAACGATGCGTTCTTTCAAACGAAGTAACCGTTCACGACAACTGCGAGATAGAGGACAGTATAATTATGGACTCGTGTGAAATAAGGGCAGGCACAAAATTAAAAAGGGTTGTTATAGACCGCTTCAACCTGATAAAACCCAAAACGGTCATAGGATATGATTCCGAAAGTGATATGCAAAAATATTACCTCGATCCGGATGGATTAGTGGTTATACCCAGAGGCATATCGAAATGGCAATGAGATATGGAAAAACATGAAAACTAAATTCTTTTGCATTCACGGACACTTTTACCAACCTTCAAGAAACAACCCCTGGACTCTTTCCACCGAAAGGGAGGAAAGCGCCTTTCCGCACAAAAACTGGAATTATAAAATACTGCATGAATGCTACCTAAAAAACGCCTTCTCTGAAGTGGAGAGCCTGAAAAAACCCGAAAATTTCATCAACAATTACTCATGGATAAATTTTGATTTTGGCCCGACTCTGCTCGATTGGCTTTACAAGTATTTTCCCAGACTTTACAATGCTGTGCTTGAAGCAGACAGGGAAAGCGAAAAAAATTTTTCCAGCCCCTCTGCCATTGCTCAAACTTACACACACTTGATAATGCCGTTGGCATCACTCAAAGACAAAAAAACGCAGATTAGATGGGGTCTTGAATATTTTAAAGAACATTTCAAACGGGATTCAGAAGGCATATGGCTGCCAGAAACTGCCGTAGATTATGAGACATTGGAATCTCTGTGCGAGGCTCAAATAAAATACACCCTGCTCTCCAGTGAGCAGGCGAAATCATTTAGAAAAATCGGGCTTGAAAAATGGGAAACTGCAAACAAAATAAACTTCGATCCAACGATGCCGCACAGGTGGTTTTCAAAACAACAACCCGGCAAATATATAGATATTTTTTTCTTCCATTCTGAACTTTCCAAAAATATAATCCCGCACCTCCAATCTACTGAAAACTATTTCGAAGCAATACTATCTGCCTTTTCAAAAGACACCTCGCATCAATTGATAAGCATAGCTTCCGATGGAGAAAATTATGGGCATCATTTGAAAACCGGTTCAAAGGCACTTTCCGAAATGCTACTTAAGATACGAAAAGAAAAGAAATTTCAGATTTCAAACTATTCCTCTTTTTTAGCGCAAAACCCGCCGATTTATGAGGTGGATATTTTTTCCCCCTCCTCATGGAGCTGCACTCATGGAATAAAACGCTGGAAGGAAAACTGCGGTTGCAGGATAAATCCAAAACTGAAGGACCAAAACTGGAGAAAAATTCTCAGAGAGACACTCAACTGGCTCGCTCTCAAAATAGACGAAATATATGAAAATAATGCCGTCAAATATTTCCCAGAGCCCTGGGAAATAAGAAATAGATACATTTCGGCGCTGGGCAAAACGCCGCATGACATAAAGCGCTTTGTTACCGCCAACGCCAGATACCCGCTTCAAAGCGAAGAAATAAGGAACGCCCTCAAACTCCTTGAAATGCAGAAAAACAGAATGATGATGTTCACAAGCTGCGCCTGGTTTTTTGACGACATAACAGACATTCCCGCCATAAATTCCATTAAATTCGCCCTGCGGGCAATAGACATCTCCTCTCTTTTTTCAGAAAGTTTGATTGAAGAATTTATTGAAAGAATTTCTTTTGCAAAATCAAACTTTTCTAAAAACGACATCAGAGGTATTGTCACGCGCCTATGGCTTCAAAGAGAAAACAAAGCCCGGCAGGCTGCAATTTTTGCTTATTCCGTTTTCCTGAATTTCAACCCGCCGTTTTCAGACTGGGGAAGGTATCATTTCAAGGTAATCGATGAAGCATATCTGAAAACTTCCAAAAGACATGCTTATCTTATCAACGTAAAAACCGCGGACACTCTGGACTGGGGAGAATTTGCGATTATAATATCACAGCCGCAGGACAACACTAAAATTTATGTGATAAGATGTGAGTCTTTCGAGGTATACGACAAGATAAAATCCGCCACTGGCATTGAACAATTCATGGAGATTGCAGGGAAAGACAAGATTGAAGTCTTTGATTTCTCATCATTTCCCGCTGAAAAACAACAAATATTTTTTATTCTCCAAAACAGGTTTCCCAAAGATGAACCGCAATATCTTATTAGCAAATACCTGCATTTAGTAAAAAACATCACCACTGGCGAAATTTTAAGTGCTGAAATGCCCGACATCCTCAGCGAGATGCAAAGCAAAATAAAGCCCCGCGACCTCCCATACAAAGAGGATGTCATAAATGCTTTTATATCCCAGTTTGAATTTCTGCTTGAAACAACAGACCCGAAAATAGGAAAAACCGTCCCATGGCTAAATTATTTACTAAAAGAAAAATCCTGTGATGGCTATATTTTGGCGATTAAATACATGTTTTCAAGGTGGCAAAATGAACATAAAAATTCTCCCATACGGGAAAATTTTATAAAGGAACTCCGCAAAATAACCGAAATATTGCAAGCCACAAAAACTTATGGAAATCAGGCGATTAAAACTCAATAGCAATGAAGAAATCCTGAACATTCTCGGCGTTCAGGACGAAAATCTCAAAAAATTCGAAAAGAAGCTTAAGGTAAGTATCTTTATCAATCACAATCAACTCGGTGAAGGATGCGTTCTTACCCTGCGCGGCAGCACATCAAACGTAAATAAAGCAACAGCATACATTCAACGGCAAATAGAAGAGTTCAGGAACGGAGAAGGTGAAAATTTTGAAAGCAAAAATTCCCTTCCGTTGCCCCTTAACGCCATATATAGAACCGATTACGGGGAATACATATATCCGAGAGGCAAAAGGCAGGAAAAATACGTCAAATCTATTTTCGCCAAAGACATGGTCATTTCAATAGGCCCGGCCGGTACCGGAAAAACCTTTCTTGCCGCTGCCTGCGCTCTTGAATGCCTCCGCAGGGGAAAGGTAAGAAAAATAGTGTTAACGCGTCCAATTGTGGAAGCGGGAGAAAGACTCGGTTATCTGCCCGGAGACATTTATGAAAAAGTTCATCCATATTTAAGACCGCTTTACGACGCCTTTTATCACCTGCTGGGACCTGAGAAATTCCGAATATTCAAAGACGACTCAATTATAGAGATACTTCCGCTTGCATATATGCGGGGAAGAACGCTTGAAAATTCGTTCATTATACTCGACGAAGCTCAAAATTCGGCTCCGGAACAGATGAAAATGTTCCTGACACGAATGGGCATCATGTCAAAAATAGTTATCACAGGCGACATTACCCAAATAGACATTCCGTTCAAGAAAAGGTCGGGTCTCCTCCACGCATTGGATATTCTAAAGGGCATAAAGAACATAGATTTTGTGGAATTCAGGAATGAGGATATAGTAAGGCACCAACTGGTAAGGAAAATTCTCGCCGCTTATGAAAAATGGGAAAAGAAAAACGGATAAATTCAAGATAAATATTTTCTTCCACGCAAATCTGCCCACACAGATAAAAAAGAACGAAAATATATTAAGAAAGATTGCCAGTAAAACCCTGCATCCCCTAAAAAGCAAAAATGTGGAAATTTCCATAATCATAACAAGCGGCAACGAGATGAAAAAATTAAACAGAAAATTTCTCTCGAAAAACCGTCAGACGGATGTAATCGCTTTTAATTACCCAAACAGCCCAGGCGAAACAAAGATTTTCTTAAACAAGAGAGAACCCCGTCCCTGGGGAGATGTTTTTGTGTGCTTTGACAAAGCCAGGAAACAAGCAAAAGAATTAGGACATTCCACAATAAAAGAAGTCATAATCCTTGTCATCCATGGTTGTCTACATCTTTTAGGATACAAGGACTATACCCCAAAAGACAAAATGAAAATGGACAAAGCCACAAACAATCTAATACGTAAATACGTTGATAAGTGCAATGGCTCAATACAGAATGCAGAACGCAAATTGAAAAATGCAAAATAGAAGCGATTTATCAGAACGGCTATTAGAGCTTGCAGCA
>CALEIX010000042.1 GCA_937898825.1 uncultured Elusimicrobia bacterium
GAAGGAGGGACTCAAGATAAACGAATACGGCGTTTTCCGCGGGGAGGAGAAAATCGCCGGCGCGACGGAGGAGGAGGTCTATGCCGCGGTGGGACTTCCGTGGATTCCCCCGGAACTCCGCGAGGACCGTGGCGAAATTGAGGCGGCGCTTGAGGGCAAACTCCCGAATTTGATTGAACTCCGCCACATCCGCGGGGACCTGCACACCCACACCAACTGGACCGATGGACACAACACCGTGGAGGAAATGGCGCTGGCGGCAAAATCCCTCGGATACGAATACATCGCCATCACCGACCACTCAAAGCACACTACCATCGCCGGCGGGCTTGATGAGGCGAAATTCCGCGAGCAGATTGAACAAATCCGCCGGATAAACGAGAAAATTGACGGCATAAGGATACTCTCCGGCGTTGAGGTTGATATCCTTGAGGACGGCAGTCTTGATTTGCCCGACGAACTTCTGGTGGAGTTTGACATCGTGGTTGCGGCGGTGCACTACAAATTTGACCTTCCCCGCGACCGGCAGACCGAAAGGATAATCCGCGCCATCCGCAACCCGAATGTGGACATTCTGGCACATCCCACCGGGCGCCTGATTGGCGAGCGCAAACCCTATGAGGTTGACCTTGAGGAAATCATAAAGGTTGCCGCCCGGACCGGCACGGTGATGGAACTCAACGCCAACCCTCAACGCCTTGACCTGAACGATATCTACTGCAAGTTCGCCAAGGAGATGGGCGTAAAAATTGCGATTTCCACCGACGCCCACACGGCTGATTCGCTGAATTATATGCGCTTTGGGATTGGGCAGGCGCGCCGTGGCTGGCTTGAACCCGACGATGTTATAAACACCCTCCCGCTGGACAAATTATTAAAGTTCCTCCACCGATGATTTTTTATCCCGTTGGCTGGTGGGAATTTTGTCAAATTCTCTGCGATTGACAACAATTTTCCCTGTCCGTTATCTCAACCATTTACTGCCGTAAGTCGTTGATTTTCAAAGTAGAGAAAGCATCTTCTGTTGCGGAAAAGTTTTTCTCACCATCTGAGAGAGTTTCCTCATTACCTGGGACAATTCTCTCGTCAGTTGAGCAAGTTGTCTCAGCGGTTGAGAAAACTGTCTCGGCGCCTGAGAAAAGTGTCTCAACTGTTGAGCAAAGTGTCTCGGCGGTTGAGAAAGTTGTCTTGGCGCTTTGGACAATTGTCTCGGGTGTTGAGAAAAGTGTCTCAGGCGATGGGGAAATTGTCTTTTTGTTAGAGAAAAAGAGTTTTGTCAAGAGGATTTATGCGCAGCAAGAAAGTTTTAAGATTTGTTTGTATGTAGTGGTGCGATTTAACAGGTGGCAGGTATTTGAAGTCCGAGCGAAACGCCGAAGGCACAGCCAGATACCTGTTTGTTATGCGCAGGCTGCTTAAGATTCATTTTTTATCTTCCAACGAAACTTCTTCAAGGTATTCCTGCGGTTCATGAGTAGATTTATAATATACCCAAAAAACTAAAATTAGAAGAGTAAAAATCCACACTATTCCATGTGAAGTCCCAAATGGTTTGACGAATAAACTTCCTCCTGTTGCAGATACAAATATCCAAACAAGAACTTCGAGCAGAGTTCTTAATAATTTTTCTTTTTTGCTTTGTTTTTGTTCATGTTTTAAAAACTTATCAAGAACAACTTCACTATTTTGAAAGTCATCTATAGGAAGTTTCTCTATAAATTTTTCGAATCTCTCTATTACTTCAGGCTCCTGATTGCCTATTTTTTCTAGAATTTCATCTTGTATTTTTAAGGATACATCACATTCTTTCAATCTATCTTGAAGACGCTTAATCCTTTTATCTTTCCACCAATAAGAAGGTCCTCCATCATCATTCATATATTTACTCTGTAATTCCTCCTCGCCATATAATCTATCTGGTTTGCCTGATAGTTTTATAAGCATGAGTTGGCAGATCGGTATATATGGATACAGTCTAATGGGATTTGGGCTATAATTAACAAGTTGCAATGGCATACGCCCTTTATAGCCTGGATTAATGAAATCTCCGGAAATATGGATTCCTAACCCTATTCTCGCAAAACTACTTCTTCCTTCAATTTTCCCAGCGCAATCTGAAGGAATGGTAAATTCTTCATATGTTCTACCTAGAACCAATTCGCCTGGTCTTAATGTGATGGACTCTCCTGCTTTTAAAATAACTTTTCTCCAATATCGCATAGGTGATATTTCTAATCTGTCTCTTATACACATCTCCGAGCCCACGAGACCTCTCTACATCTCGTATGCCGTCTTCTGCTTGAAA
>CALEIX010000043.1 GCA_937898825.1 uncultured Elusimicrobia bacterium
CTCATATACGAGATATGGGCTCGCCTTTCTAACGTCGTATGGAATTCCCGCCGCCCTCAAAAGCGGACCGGTGAAGGCAAAAGAAACAGCGTCTTCCTTTGAGATTTTTCCCGTTCCTTTCAGCCTGTCGTGAAAAATTCTGTTTCGCGTCAGGAGTTTGTCGGCATCCGATATGTTCACTTCCACTTTTTTCAACGTCTCAAGGGCGAGCGATGAAAAATTCTGCGGCAGGTCGCGCGCCAGTCCACCTATACGGGCGTACGCCGGGGTTATCCTTCCTCCCGCCACGGAATCAGTAAGTTTGTAGAGAAATTCCCTTGCGTTTATCAGGTAAAAATACACTGTAAAAGCCCCCAGTTCCATGGCGCTGGCTCCTACGCAGGTAAGATGGTCGCATACGCGCGAAAGTTCGCACATTATGACCCGCACATATTTACACCTTTCGGTCACCTCAATTCCGAGAAGTTTTTCAACGGCAAGGGCGTAGCCAATATTGTTTATAAAGGGCGAAACGTAATTGAGCCGGTCGGTATAGGGCATTATCTGGGCGTAGGTGACGTTTTCACAGGTTTTCTCAAATCCCCGGTGAAGGTATCCTATTTCCACATCAGATTTTTTGACTTTTTCTCCCTCCAGTTCCAGCAGTATCCTTATTATGCCGTGCATGGCGGGATGGGAAGGTCCCATGTTCAAGACCATTCTTTCGCCATTTGTTTTTTTGTCTTCAATATTTTTGAGTTTCGTCATTTCTCAGTTTGATGCGCGGCTGCCTTTTTTTCAGAGGATAATCTTTTCTGAGAGGATATCCCTCAAAGGTGTCGTACATCAATATCCTTCTCAGGTCCGGGTGGTCAGTGAATTTTATTCCGAACATATCGTAAACTTCCCTTTCAAGCCAGTTGGCGCTGTGCCACAAGCCGGAAAGGGAACTTGCGACGCAATTCGTCTCATCTACCGCTGATTTCATCCTTATTCTTTCATTGCGCGGAAAGGAATAAAAATTGTATACCACTTCAAATCTTGGTTTTTCGGGATAATGGTCAACAGCTGTCAGGTCCATCAGGAAGTCAAATTCGAGAACATCTTTCAGGTATTTTGCGATTTCGAAAACGCGTTCTCTTTTGACAATAATGGTTTTTTCTCCCCTGAAAAACTGGGAGCTTAGAACCGAGTCGGCAAATTGTTTCTTTATATCTTCGATTGTTGCATTTTCCATCGTTCGTCTGCTCTTTTTGCGGTGAATCGCTCATCAGACTTTGCCGGAATGTCCGTCGGTCAAGTTTGCATCATTTTTTGTCCATTACCGATTCTCTTGAAACTTTATCCTGAAGTTTCATTAAGGCATCCAACACCGCTTCCGGGCGCGGCGGGCATCCCGGAATATAAATGTCCACTGGAATTATCCTGTCAATGCCATCTACCACGGCGTAATTGTCATAGAAACCGCCGGAAGTCGCGCAGGCTCCGAAGGCGACAACCCATTTGGGCTCACACATTTGATCGTAAACTCGTTTGAGGATGGGCGCAAGCTTCTGATTCACCGTTCCCACCACAAAGAGAACATCCGCCTGCCTTGGAGAAAACCTGGGATATTCGGCTCCGAAACGCGCTATATCGTAAGTGGATGCCCATGTAGACATAAATTCCATGCCGCAGCACGCGGTCACAAAGGGATATTGAAAAAACGAAAATTTCCTTGCCCAGTTTATCGCCGCGTCAAGGCGCGTGGTGATATATGAATTTCCGAAGATGGTTTCTAATCCCATGAAAATATTCCTTTCTTTATAATGTAAAGCAGAGCGAGTCCCAGAAGGGATATAAAAATCAGCATGCTCCAGAAGGCATAACTTCCCATGAATCGGAAAGAAACCGCCCACGGGTACAGGAAGGCAATTTCAATGTCAAACATGACAAAAAGAGCGGCTATGAGGTAAAAATTCACCGGCATAAATCCGCTCGGGGGCGAAGCGGAAGGCATGCCGCATTCAAACGGTTCGCCCTTTACCTTCCCCTTCTTGCCGGGACCGAAAAGAATTGAAAAAAGAAGCATACAGGCAGCCACTGCCAGGGCAGAAGCGAAAGCAAGTATCAACGCGATGAAGGAATAATCCGTCATAGTTAATCTAAATAAGTTCTAAAT
>CALEIX010000044.1 GCA_937898825.1 uncultured Elusimicrobia bacterium
CGCGGGGACAAGGTTTATTGCGTTCGTAGGGTTTATAGCGTGAAGCGTTTATTGCGTTGTGCGTTCATAGAGTTTATTGCGTTGTGCGTTCATAGAGTTTATAGCGTTATGCTCCCCGCTTTCGCGGGGACAAGGTTTATTGCGTGACAGGACGCTTGAAGAATGCGGGGAGATAGGCGAGCCGGACCCGTCTTATGCGCCTGGCACCTGCGAGAACCCGATTTATAGCGGGCCATTTACGCTTGAGCCCGGCACGCACACGGTTTATTACATGAGCGTTGACAACGTAGGGAATGAAGAAGGTGTGAAGCAGGTTACGGTGCTGGTGGAGGCGCGTGAGAAATATCAGAATGCCGCAGAATATCCTTATTATGAATTCATAAAAGAATTTGGCGGGTACGGAAGCGGGGCGGGGGAACTGAATAATGTTGTGGATATGGATATTGACGATGACGGAAATTTATGGGTAGCGGACAAGGGCAATTCAAGGATACAGGTATTTAATGCCGACGGCGTTTTTTTGAAGATTTTCGGGGCGAGTGATTCGCAGTCCCCGAGAGACATAGCGGTCTGCAAAGACCGGTCGGTATGGACTGTGGACATAGACATAGTGGGGTATCTGTGGGGACTGAAGAAATTTTCTGGCGAAGGGGTATTATTGAAAGAAATCCCTGCGGATGTTTTCACAAGGCCTG
This sequence comes from uncultured Elusimicrobia bacterium, assembly GCA_937898825.1. Classification (GTDB taxonomy): domain Bacteria; phylum Elusimicrobiota; class Elusimicrobia; order Elusimicrobiales; family UBA9959; genus CALEIX01. The sequence continues at coordinate 696 of CALEIX010000044.1, forward strand.
GTTATTATTACCTGTATCCGGTGGACATTGATTGCCAGGGCGGTGAATTATATGTAAATGCGAGATATTATATTTTCCGTCTTGACCTAAACGGAGACATTCTCGCCGCTTTTGAAAACGGCATCAAGTACAGTGGATATGATATAGAGGTTGATGACAGCGGGAACATTTACACGATAAATTACAGTGACGGGGAGATATACAAGTTTGACGGGAAGGGCAACTTGGTGAGCAGAATTCCGGTTGGAGAACAAGGTCAGATATCCGTAGACGGGTATGAGAATATTTTTGCTGTGAACAAGTATAAAGGAATTTTAAGCATATATACATCATCCGGGGTAAAGGCCGGAGAGATATCGATACTGGCCCATGGAGATTCAACCATTAAACTGGAACATCCCGAAAGTGTAAGCATCAACAGGAATAATGGAAGGATTTATGTGGCGGATGAGAATAAGATTAAGATTTACAGGCAGGATTACAGTCCGCCACGGATTCCCGATTTAACCAGTATCGAAGATGGAAAAACCATTTATAGCAGGGAAGCCCTTTTTATGGGGACAGGTGAGCCATATTCGCGGGTGGAGGTTTATGAAAACGGTGAATTTCTGGCAGCGATGGATATTGACGGGAATGGGAACTTCCATGCGAGGCATTTGCTGAATTATGGTTTTTCCCGGATTGGGATTATAGGAATTGACGCCGCCGGGAACAAGTCCGAAAAACTGGAAAAAGAGATAAACATCAAGCCATTGAAGGAAGTGAAATTCGGACCGGTGACTTACGGACCTACCATGTGGGAAGTTTGGGATACAAGCGTAACGGTAACAGGGGACTTTGATAATGACGGGCATATCGATATTATGGGTTTAAGCGATAAGGGAAAATATATTTTTTACAAAGGGTACGGCAATGGAGCATTTAATCATGTTCTGGACAAGGAGATAATGCCCGGAATAAGCGGAGTGGATGACGCTGTAAGCGTGGATTTAAACGGCGACGGGAAGGAAGATTTACTGGTTTCACTGCTTAAAGATTTGTATCTTCGGAATACCGTGGTTTTTCTGCCGGGCCTGGGGAACGGCGAATTCGGGGAGGCGGTGGAAATAGGAATTGTCAATAAATACGCCAAAATAGACGTGAATGATTTTAACAATGACGGCAAGATGGACCTGGCTTCTACGCTGAATAACGAGGTTTTTATATACTTAGGAGACGGCGACGGATATTTTTCCGTGAGTTTCAGCAGTCAGCTGCCTCCCGGGACGGTACCCACGGGAGGCGGTTGGGTTAATGGGATCAGGTTTGGAGATCTGGATAAGGATGGAAATATTGATGTGGTCGTTCGGAACGCCGTTCTGTTCGGGAACGGGGTAAATGGATTTGAACGGAATACACTCCTGGATGCCGGGCAGCCAATATTTGAAGTTGAACTGGCCGATCTGAACCAGGACGGATATAAAGATATTATTTTGCTGAGTTTTAACGAGGGTATGATTACATTTTTAAACATGAAGGGGAGGAAATTTCAGAGGATTGAAAACATAAATGTTGATCAATATCCTTACAGCGCCGATATAGGCGATTTGAATTATGACGGGCTCCCCGACATAGTTATTTCTCCTGTCTTTATAAAAAACATGTACGTGCTGTTGAACAGGGGTGAAGGAAGTTATTCTTCCGTTTACACGTATTCCACGGGCATGGAGGACAACTGGTATTCAATAACACCGATGGGGAATATTAATCTGGCGGATATAAATGAAGATAATCTGGCGGATGTGGTCATGTCGCCCTCGCGCAGTAAAAAACCGGATGGATTTTATGTAAGTTCATTTCTGACATTTTTAAACGCCACGCCCATTCCAGATACGATAGCGCCTTCAAGCACGACATTAGTTGCCGAGAGGAACGAAGACAATAACGTTGTTATTTCATGGCTTGCCCCGGGAGACGATAATAAAAGCGGAACTGCGTTCTATTATGATTTAAAGGTAGCAAATGTCCCAATAATAGATGAAGCAAGTTTTAGTCAGGCTCAAAATCTACCTAATATTCCAATTCCCAAAGTGGCCGGTTCAACTGAAACATACACTGTATACGGGCTTGCCGGGGGGACAACGTATTATTTTGCGTTGAAGACTGCTGATGAGGCGGGCAACCTGTCGGCTTTGTCCAACAGTCCCGGCGTGTTTGTGCATTACGTGATTGAAAGCACGATAACGATAAACGGCAATCCTGAACTATCCTTTGTTTCTGTCATTGAGCCGAGCCTGGCTTATGTCAGCACTGTTTCCCTTGTGGGAACTGTGGTTCTTGCCACTGCGACCGAACAAGGATTAACACTTGCGAGCAATTTATACGAGATAGGCCCGGAAGGGACTTATGAGCCTTCTGCAAGTTTAACTTTTTATTATTCAACGACGACGCTTGCGGATTTAGGACTTTTGGAAGAAGATATAGCGATATATGAATATTCTGAAAGTTCGGGCTGGGTGAAATTGGCAAATCAAACTTTTGATTTTGAAAGCAATAGAATCACCGCGGCCATAACACAAATATCCTCAATATTCGGAATACTCGGTAAAGTAAAAGACAGAGCGCCGCCAATAACAACAGCCGATATTAGCGGCGAAAAAGGCGATAATGACTGGTATGTTTCGGTGACCACTATTACTTTGATTTCAACGGACACGCTTTCGGGAGTAAAACAGACATGGTATAGTATGGAGCAAATAGGGTTCGGCGAGGAAATTCTTATAAGCAGCAAAGCTTATACGGAACCGATACAAATAAGCAGCGAGGGGATATTCAATGTTTATTACTGGTCTGAAGACAAAGTTGGAAATATTGAAGAAGAAAAATCCGTTTCTATAAAAATTGATTTGACTGAACCTGGAATTACGGCAATATCAACGCCGATTGCCAATGCCAATGGCTGGAACAACACATCCGTAGAGATTGCTTTTATCGGAACCGATACGGTTTCAGGAATAAAACAGATAGGGTATAGGGTAGAGGGCATAGGGCAGAGCGTAGAAGAAGAACTTTATACGGATGTTATACAAATAAGTTCCGAGAGCGCGAATATAATAGTAACTGGAATAGCATATGATTGGGCGGGATGGTGTTCAACGGCGACAGTAATACTGAACATAGACATGACAGCGCCTGCAATTTCAATATCATCGCCGGCCGGCGGCGAAACATTCATCGCGACGAGCTCCACCATGACCATAAATTATGAAGTGGCGGACAATTTAGACCCCGCGCCGCGGGCGGAAGCGAAATTGACACAGATCGAGGATTTGGGAAGCCCGCGCGGCGAAAGACCTTTGGAAATCCTCGTTTCAAGCGGTCAGATAATAGAACCATTGGAAATAGATGATGGAATATGGGAACTAATGGTGAGCGCGACCGATTTTGCGGATAATGTTTCAACGAAGACGGGCGGAAGATTTGAGGTGATACACGACATAAAGCCGCCGAGGACGGAAATCAGGGTAGAGGGGGTAGGGTATAGGGTGGAGGGGATGGAATATGTGACGGCAAAGACAAGTTTCACGCTGACAAGCATAGACGATTTGATAGAGGAAGGCGACGGAATTGGACTTGGGGTGAAAAGGCAGATAGTAGGGATAAAGGATGAAGGACAAGGGATAAGGGAGAAAATCTTTAAGAACGAAGAGCCGAAGCAAGGGGAAGAGTTTGTTTCAACGTTCACGATGAGGGGCGAGAGCGACGGATTTTACGACTTAAATTATAACGCGGAAGACATAATCGGGAATGAAGAGTTGCCAAAAACGTTAAAAATAGCTGTGGACAATACCGCGCCTATAACCTCATTAAATCCAAGCGGCAATTATTATATTCCCCACTCCGGGGATAATGCCGGCGATTTATACGCCCCGTTGAATTTCTTTTACAAGCTATCTGCTTATGACCCAACCGTTAACAACGTAAGTTCGGGATTGCTGTTATCGGAGTACCGTATAATAGAGCTTGAATACTTCGGGACAAAGCCGTTGGAGCCTGCGCCCTCGCAGTTGAACGGGAAATTTGTCCCCTTTAATTACGAAAACCAGTTCAGTTCATTCACATTAAACGAAGGCATAAGCCGCGTTGATTACAGGAGCCGCGACAACGTCCTGAACCTGGAATTGACAAAAACCGCTACAATATACACCGATGCGACCGCGCCTATAAGCAACGTAGTATTTTTGGGGACATATGCGGTTCGTTCGGACGGGATAATAATAAATTCCTCAAGTCCGCTTACAATAGCGGCGGAAGACCCCCTCGTCAAAGGCGTTGCCAGCGGCGTAAAAGCGAGTTATTTTATTGAAGACGCAAATGAAATACTGACCAAAGAATATGAGCCGCCCTCGGGCGGAGGGGCCCGCGTCATAGCTTATCATGTGCCCCGGACAAAGCCAGACGGATACATAAACCTCGCAGGTTTCAGCGTGGACAATGTAGGCAACAACGAACCTGCATTTACCAGGGAAGTTGTTTTAGACAACACCCCGCCCCGGGTTTTTATAATATCGCCTTCCACTTCCGTTTCAAATACCGGCGTTTGCAAGCTCGTATACGGCACAAGCGTTAAAATAATAGGCACAATAACCGACAAAGGCGAGCATACCGGCGGCGTAGAATTTGACCATTTCAGTTCATACACCCTGGAATACGGCTGGGGCTCAGAGCCATTATCTTATCAGGTTATAACAACGTCTGCTCCTGAGAAAAGCCTTACAGAACAAGTTTTAGGGATATGGGATACAACCGGTCTGGCGGAAGGGATTTACACATTAAGGGCAAGAGCCCGGGACTGCTTAGGCAATGAAAGCGCAGCAAGCGTTCAGGTGATAGTATCCGAGCCCCGGTTGGTTTTGAGTCTTGGTTCAAGGGGGAAAGGCAAGGGAGAATTCAACAATCCTTCTTACATAGCTATTGACTCAAGGAACGGCGACTTCTGGGTATCCGACACCAATAACGACCGATTGCAAAAATTTGATTCATCTGGGACATACATCCTTGAAATAAGCGAATGGGAAACAGGAGGCAAAGGCAAGAACAAAGCAAATTCCAGGTCCCGGGCCCCGAAAACCGACACCTTTAACAAACCGACCGGCTTAGCCGTTGATTTAGAAGGCAACCTGTGGGCATGCGACAGGAATAATGACAGAGTATTAAAATTCAGTTCAACGGGGGGATACATATCCGCGCTTGAGGCGGACCTGAACAAACCGCATGGAATATCAACAGACAAAGAAAACAATCTATGGGTAGCCGACAGGAACAACGACCAGATTAAGAAATTCAGTTCCGAGGGGGAACTGATACTAACCATCGGCACCGGGATAGGTGCGGATTTAAACAAGCCGCAGGGCGCCATAGCCATAGACGAACTTAACCGGGTTTATGTAACCGACAGGAACACTGGCAGGGTACTCATATACGATTCATCCGGAACATTCATAAGGCAACTTGGGGGCAACTGCCCAGGTTCAGAAACCGGCTGTTTCAACAAGCCGGACGGCATAGCCGCAAGCGCCCTTGCATACGCCTATGTTGCCGACAGCAATAACTCAAGGATAGTGAAATTCGACCCCTACGGCAACGCTATTTTAACCTTCAACAAAGCTCGCAATGACAGCGAAACATTGAACCATCCAGCCGGCGTATCTATAGACAGCGAAGGCAACCTGTTTGTTGTCGACGCCAACAATTCAAAAGTCAAGAAATTTGCGGCTGAAGGCGAGCTCCTGGTAATCGCAAGCCAGGAAAGCGAAGAAGGAACAAAATCCAAAAAAACCAAAAAGCTCGTAAGCAGGAATGAAGGGGGGACAGTGCGTCATCCCGGAGGCATAGAAGTCAGGATAAATAAGAACTCCCTGACTTCGGACACCGAAATAACCATAGAGACAGGGATACCTGCGCCTGAAAGCAAGGGATTCAGACATTTGGGGAACTTGAGCCGTAACATGCAAAGCGTAGCCGGCGCCGTTGAATTTGGTCCGGAAGGCACTGTATTTAGCGAACCCGTTGAAATAACCCTTCCTTATGATTCGCAAAAACTCAGAGGAGTAAATGAAAAAGATTTAAAAGTCTATTATTTTAATCCTGCCACAGGCCTGTGGGAAGAGATGCCGACCACACTAAACACATACTTCAAAGTAGCCAAAACTTACACCACCCATTTTTCCATATACGACGTTATGGCGCCTGTCATCCCGCAATCGGATTTCAAATTCGGGGAAGTGTACGTGTTCCCGAATCCCGCTGTTGGAAGCCAGAAGCCCACGTTTCATATAGAGGTCGGAATAGCCGACAGAGTAAAAATAAGGGTCTACACGGTATCCGGGAGGTTTGCGCACGAGCACACGATAAGGGGCAT
>CALEIX010000045.1 GCA_937898825.1 uncultured Elusimicrobia bacterium
GATATCGTTCCAGCACCGTCGGCTTTCACTAATCCAGTTATCGCACCTACGACTGAATCAGATTCGCTCGTTAAATACCCGGCCGCGCTATGGTCGCCCCACCCGTAAGCGGTGTTCCAGTTGGTCGTCGATGATGACGTTATGTTATATGCTTCAGCAGCGACAAAAACGGGGTCGGTCTCGCTGTAACTCGTTAAATATCCAGCGTCGTTGTTTAATAAGGATACGTTCTCACCTTCCAGCATTACAGCGCTTTCTAATTTGCCCGCAGATATGTTGGCTGAATCGCTTATGTCAGCGTCCACTATCTCCCCGTCTTTTATGTTTGCGCTCCCTACAACACCCACCGCTATTGAACTTGCCACCACGTCTGGCGGCAGGTTTCCGCTAATTTTCCCTGCATCCAGGAGCCCGCCGGATGTAGTAACATAATTGCCATGGAGATTTATTCTTCCCGTAGAAACGTATATATCGGAAGACACGTTTAATTGATTCTCAAACGTGTTAAGTCCCGTAAATGTCTGAGTAGCGCTTAAAACAGCGGCCGGCTGTCCTCCGCCTGTTAAAGAATCCACATAACCCTTGGTAGCCGCTTCGCTTGAAATGAGCGGAGACTGCAAATTAATTATTCTGCCGCTCAAATTCATGTCAATTGTTCCTGTGAATGTCTTTGTGCCGCTTATGGTTTGATTCGTGTTGTCGGTGGAAACAAAAGCCGTGTAATCCCTGGCATTAAGCATTTGGGCGTTAATAGCGTAAGGGACAGAAATGAGACGTTCCCGGGGACTCAACGTATCACCATTTACAGTAATTTCCAGGTACACCTGTTCCTCTGCGAAAATACTTTGCGGGATTGCCGTTATGCTTCCTATATGCACCGAAAAGGCCCCGTTTGAAACAGGGATATCGGTTTGAGTCTCGCTCCATAGCGGCAATCCGCCGGAAGGGACGTTATACAGCTTAAATTCTATGTCGTAATTTCCCCATAATGGATTGTTCAAAGGGTCCGTCAAACGCCCTTGAAAACTGAACATTAAAGGCACTGTTTGAGAATGCAGGGGTTCCTGGACCGCGCAAAAGACAGCAAATAGCATTAATGCTTTGAACAATGCTTTTTTCTGGTTTTTCAAAAAAGGAAAAACCGCTTTCTTTTTGTAAGAGCCGCCACCCGGCGGATGTTGCTTTGCCTCCTGCCCGGCAGTGGGCGGGCGGGAAATATTCCGCTTTCCAAAGTGAGAATCGCCCGAATTTTGCTTACTTGGCGTTGGAATCAGACTTAATATTTGGGGTTTCATAAACTCCTCCCTAACCTATTTTCGTTAGCCCGGAAAAACGGGGGTCGGAAATCTCATACCCGCGATGAAAATTGCGAGAATTTTCGGGCGGGGTAAACTTCTTTGGCAAAAACACATGAAAAACGGAACCTTTTCCAGTTTTCGCCGAAACTTTGCCCGGCAGATCTCTTGCGCTCTCAACCCAGATTTTTCCATTGTGCAATTCGACCGCCTGCTTCGTTATCGCGAGACCCAAACCTGTGCCCGGTATTTTGCGTTTAACTCCGTCATCCGAGGACCTGTAAAACTTGGTGAAAATCAGTTCCCTGTCTTTTTCCGGTATGCCCATGCCGGTATCACCCACCGAGATGTTTACTCCTTCAGGGGAATCGCTGACTTCAACCCAAACTCTTCCCCCCGCGGGAGTATATTTGCATGCATTTGAAACAAGATTAATTATAATGCGCCTGATAAGTTCTTCATCCGCATCAATGTAAATGGAATCAGAAAGGTTGGGTTTTTCAAATTGTATTCTGCCTGAATGCGCCATCGGGGAAAAAAGGCGAAAAACTTGATTTATGATATCATTTAGTCTTACTCGCTGAATTTTTAAGACCGGTCCCTCTCCGATTTTGAACAATGCAAGAGCGTTCGTCAAGGAAAGTTCCATTGTGTTTACCGCGTCTGCCATTATTTCATAAGTTTCTTCTCTATCTCGAGGGTCAGGGACTGAATTTTTATCCTGCAAGAAACCGAGAAGCGCTTTAATGCTTGTTAGCGGATTGTTCATTTCATGGGTAAGAGTCATCAACAGCTCTTCCTTGAATTTGATAAATTCAATAATCTTTGCGGTCATTCTGCCGAACTGTTTTTTGAGATATGCAATTTCATCGCCCTGTATTTTCACAGTGCTGAGTTTCTTGCCTTCGGCAATTCCCTGTATTTGTGCCACCAGAGATGTAATCGGTCCGGCAATTTTGCAACTAATCCACCACGAGCCTAAAAATCCAAAAATAAGAGCCGCAGCAGCTACGATAAGAACTTTCGAGACCATCGCCAACGAAGCCATTTTCACCTGGCGATCCAGCAATGTTTTTGAAAGCCCTATTTGAACATGTAAAACGTCCGGCGGCAGGGGATTTCTTCGCCCCGCATATTTTCTTTGCAAAAATGAACGACTCGTTTTTTCCGTCATTTTGACCGGTTTATAATCTGCACCTTTCCTTCCGGCCACCACGATTGTGCGATAAATAAGTTTGGTCTTTACTTCGCCCAAAATAGAGGTATGTCCCTTCCTGCTGACCAATGCCACCTCAAGTTCGGGGTACTCTTTCATCAAATGCTTTAAATAACTTAAAAGCATAGTGTCATCTCTAAATGTTATGGATTCAGAAGCTATGCGCTCTATTCCGTTTATCAGAGCCGTTATTCTATCCGAAAAATCCTTCCTCAACGCCCGCTGCTGAACCCATATCAAAACTCCCGTCATCCCCGCAATTATAACGCAAACAAGAATGGCAGAAAAAAGGGTTATTTTCCCTCTTATTTTCATTCCGCTTTCTGTCCTCTCACTTTTTCCTTCCAGCGTTTGCGCCACCGGAGTTTCTCTGAGAAGAAAGGCGAGGTTTTTGTTCTCTTGCATTCTTTCCTCCGCTTTAGCAGCCGAACTTTTTATTCCCGCTTCTTGATTTCCGCCTCAACGCGCTTTAAGGCGTTTGCGGCGGGTCGATAACCGGGAGCGGATTTCAGCACCTTTTTAAAGATGTCCCGGGCTTCTTCCAAACGATTCAGGTTATACAGGTCTAATCCGCGATTGTAAAGTTTTTCCATCTCAGGAGTCAAAATCGAAATGCCGGTTGATATTTTCGCCTTTTTCCGGGCGCCCCGGCCTTTTTTAGCGATAATTTTCTTTATTGAAGCCAGGTGCGTCTTCACCATTTTCCTGCGCACCGGATTTTTCTCCAGAGAATAGGCTCTCTCAAACGCCTCCATGGATCTTTCATAATCTTTTAACGCAAAATAAGAAATCCCAAGATTTTCCCAGGCCGAAAGTTCATCCGGCGACTGATTCAAAACTTTTCGGTTTAGCTCGATCGCCTCCTGATAACGTTCCTCTTCCACAGCCAGAGAAGCTCTGACTTTGAGAAAATCAAAGGGACTTTTTTCCGCCAAAATCTTTTTCCCGGCCCCAACCGGCAAAGATGTGGACTTTTCGACGCTTGCCGTCATGACGCTTCGCTTCAGTCCGGTTGACAGTTCCAGATGTGTCAGGAACGAATCAATTTCGCGGGAAGCCGGATTAAGACTCAAAGCTTTGGAAACTTTTTCCACAGCCGCCGCGTCATCATAAGAGAGATACGCAAGAATTCCCTCATGCCAGGCGCCTTCCACCGAATCTATTTGATAATCGGGTAACGATTTTACGGTGGAGGCGACAAAATTAAGTCTGCTGAAATCTCTTAGTATCGTCGCGTTTTTCGGGTCTAAAACCAACGCCTTGTTCAGAATGTTAAAAGCCTCTTTATACCGAGCCTGGTGAGCCAAGCGCCGCGTTTCGGCAAGATACCGCCGGACGAGTTTCCTTTTCCGCTGCAAGCTGGCAAAACTCTTGTCTTTTGTCTTTTCCGGCTTGAGCTGTCCGTACTTCAGTCTTCGCATAGCCTCAAGAATCAATTCCTCCGACTCATCCGGCTCTTCAATCCCTCCGAAATACACCGAAAAACTTAAGCGATGCATACCCACAGTGGAAACAATCGAATTTAACGGCAATGAAAATCCGTAATCAAGTTCAAAACGACGATTGCGATAGGAAAGGCCTGCCGAAACTTGCTTGAGGTCCCGGCTGCCCGTTGTCAGAGCTGCCCGCGCTCCGAGATTCCCTACCAGGAGCCACGGGAACCAGCGCTCGGCGCCAATTGTAAATCTATGATCGCGCTCATCAATGGGAGATTGACGGGTTTCATATTGCAAAGCAATATTCGAGAGAAGACCGCGATAATTGAGCCCGAATTTAACGCTCATTGGGAGCGAATCGTCATCATTGGGATCAAAAGCTACATTTGGACGGGTTAAATGCATGATTGACAAACCTGCCGAATAATATTTGGGCAGGCGATAGATGAATCCAACACTTACGTCTGGAACATTAACACTGCGGTTGTTCGTCAGAACAGGATCCGCAACTCCAGTGGCCGTCAAACCGTCAAGCGCGTTGTCGGCTTCCGGGGTTTTGTTGAATGAACGACTCAAATTGTTAAGGTTTATTCCGCCGTACAAATTTCCCGGACCAAACTCTCTTTTTAGAAGCGAACCGTAAGCAACGCCTATGCTGCGTTCCTGATACAACCCGCCGAGATTAAACTGCTGCCAGTTTATGCCAAGTCCGCTCTCTTTTTCCTTCAAGGGATAGACATAGCCGATAAAGGATGTTCCCAAATTTGAATTATCCGACAGGCCCATAAGATACCTGGCATACGATGTTGCCAGCGCCTGCTTTTTTATTAAAGCGAGACCCGCCGGATTGTAATAAAGAGCGTACACGTCGTCCGCTATGGCAACAAAGGCGTTGCCCATGCCGGGACCCCTCGCCCCCGCGCCCAAATCTTCAAAAGCGGCAAAGGAGAAAGAGAAATAAAAAGAAGAGAAAAGCAAAGTGGCAAGCAAGGATAAAATATATTTCACGGCATATTTCAAACCGTGCTTTCTGCCGATTTTCCCTTGCGAAACGCAAATTTTGTTTATCTTCATCGTATCACCAATAAGGTCCCATTAAAAACCTTGTTTTCGGCGCGTATTTGATACACATATACGCCGCCGTGCACTCGCTTGCCATTTCTCTTTCCGTCCCATTCCAGGCTGTTTTCCACAGGACCATTAAACATATCCGCCACAAAGCCGCCTTCGATATCGTAAATCTTTCCCGAAAAAGCCGAATCCTTCGGATTGTCAAAAGTGAAGACGGCGCTATCATTCAAACCGTCTCCGTTGGGAGTGATTATCTTGTTGCTCAAGCCTGAAATGTCAAAAGTTGCCCCGTTCTCCCTGTAGAGCAAACGAATCTGATACTTGCCGGTCATGGCGCTTTGAACAGAAACTGTATGGGTAAGCGGGTCTACTTTTCCGTAAAGTTTTACATACTTGGAAGTGTTGTCCCAATACATCGCCAAATTTCTGGCGGCGGCGGAAGCCTGAATATTGCTCGAAGCATGCGGCATGCCTGACGGCACCACCTTTCCGCTAGAAACCTGATATTTTAAGATGACCTCAATCCCGGACGCGGAAAATTTGAACCGTTTAAAGCTCTTTTTTCCTGTAGATTCAAGGGCGTCGAAGCGGGCGGCGGTGAATATTTTCTTCTCAGGCTTTGCCGCCTCTTCAGCTGCACAAATTACTATATCCTGTTTTTGAGTATTGAAATCGCCCCATAAATCTTTGGATAGAGACGCCGGCACTTTAAAGCGCGCTATATTATCCGGAGCGAAGGCATAAAGATTTTTTTCAGTATCAATCGCCATGCATCCCTCGGCGCTCCCCATGGAATCAATGGCTGAAATTTTATAGAGAAAAACCTGCTCCGCGGACGGTAGAACTTCCGTGAAAGACTGCGCCGTGGCGGGAACAGTGGCAATGGTAACCCAATTGGCATTTAAAACGGAAGTAGCTCTTTCAATCCTATAATAAGCCAGTTCCACTTCTTTCGGAGCGGAAGTAGAAAAAAACAGCGAACCGTCCCTATTGCTTATTACTGATTTCCATGTGATGGTAAAGCTGCTCTTGTCCGCATTGAAGTCTCCGGCAAGACGGGACGGAGTCATTGGAGGAAGGTCAAGAAAAACATGCGTCGAAACGCTCACAGAATACGCCAGACCTTCATACTGTGTAAAAAGATGATAGAAATATGTGGTGTCAATCTGTAAACCCGAATCAGTGAAATCAGAAAGCAGAGAAGTGGACTTAACCACTGAATTGTCAACGGTGTCTCCCGGTTCAAAAGGAGTTCCATCCTCGATGGAAGGAGAGGCGGAGTTTGTGCTTAGAAAAATGAGTATTCCCTCCGGGTCGGGAGAAGAGGGATTTTGCCAGTTCAAAACCACCCGGCGCGACCACGCATCCCCCGAAATCTGGAGATTTGCAATGGTTTGCGCATCGCATATACCATATCGGGTAACGGTGGAAATGACGGTTATAAAATTCTTGTCTCCCTGGTGATTGTAACTTGCCACATTAAAAAAATAGGTCGTGCCCTCCATAAGACCCGTCAAAGTAAGACTTGTTGTGATGCCATCCTGCGTAGAACCGGTCTTGACTTCTCCCCCGGGATACAATAAACCAAAATTTGTGCTGGACGAGTTCATCTCGTAACCCTCGGTTCCGCCACCGGGCACGTCCCAACTGATAGTAACACTGCAGGGCGAAACGTCGGAAAAATAGGGATTGACCGGAATATTGGCCAAAGTGGATTCTTCTCCTTTACCTGAATCTTCCGAAAAATATTTTTCCGCATCGCTTATATAAATTTTGGCGTAATAAGTGGTATTCGCAAGCAAATTGTCAAGTATGAGAGATTGCTGGCGATTTGCCTCCGTGGAGGTGGAAAATTCGAGTTTATACGTATTCGGTGAAAACACATGCGCCGAATCGGATGAATAATCCAGACGATAATACCCATTAATAATATTACCGGCAACACCGTCGGCTCCGGGCGAATTCCAAGTAAGTTGCAGGGTTCCTGTGGATTTTGTCGCCGCTGTAATTGAAACCACGCTGCCGGGTTGATGTGCAACTTTGATATACCCCTGACGAAGTTTATATTGGGAACCTGATGAGAAAAGTGTTCCGATTTCACCCACAACGGAATTCAACCGAAAATTCAAGGAGCTGCTTCCGGTTATGCCGCCAAATTGAGTATTGCGGCTGACCATCAGTGAACTTCCACTCAATTTTAGTCCAGCGAAAGCGCGGTCAAAAACGAATAAAAACAGGGCGCTTAAAATGAGGTGAGAGAATTTCTTTCCGTGATTTCTTTTCATAGTCTCTTGCTTTCCCCGTATGCCGAACAATTGCCGCATCAATTCTTACAGCAGCGTTTGTTTAACCCAGAATTCTTTTTATGCGCAAGATTAATTCTTTATGGCTAAAAGGCTTGAGAACGTAATCATCCGCGCCGGCATCCAGACCTTCGGCGCGTTGTTTTGAATCAATCGCCTCGCCGGTAATAATCAGCACTGGAATATGCTTTATTTTCTCTTCGGCTTTCATTTTGCGACAAACTTCAATGCCGTTTGCGTCGGGCAGATTAACATCTAATAAAACGATATCGGGCTTGTTTTGAAGGCAGGAAGAAAACCCATCAGAAGCGGTGGTGGCAAAAAATATTTCGCAGTTTTCGGCCTTGAGGAGTTTCTCCAATGTTTGTCTTACCACCGCATCGTCTTCGATTATTAATATTCTGTACATATTTCCTCCTTCTTGAAGTTATGGTGATATTTAATTCTTAACATACTATAGAAGGTTTTTTTGAGGGTTTTTTGACTGAAATGTAATTATTTTGTAACATTTGAGTCTATAAATAGAGTTATGGCATATTTACTTTTGATGATTGCTTCTCCTTCTACGATGAAGATTCTGAAAAGCACCTTGCTCGATGAATTTACACTTCATTGCTGCGAAACCGGGAAAAATGGCTTGCAACATATTCTCTCTGAAGCGATAGACATTGCGATTGTAGAATCAAAACTACCTGATATGCGAGGTGTTGATTTCCTTAAGACTTTGCGGAAAAAGCGTTCTGAAATGCTTCCCCCCATCCTTTTTCTGGGGGCGGACAAAAAAGAGGAGGAAGCAATCGAAGCCTTTAATCTGGGGGTTGAAGATTATATGGCAGGTCCCTTCGCCACAGGCGAATTGCTTGCGCGCACACGTGCCATTATTCGCCGCAAGAATAAAAATCTGAGCGACTCAAGCGAAATTCTGACTATTTCCGGAGTGCAAATTGACGCTACCCGGCGCCGTTGCATCGTAGGCGGAAAAAGCATAAAACTGCCTCCCCTGGAATTTGAGCTTTTAAGAATTTTAATGCGCAAAGCCGGTCGCGTACTGACGCGCCCGTACCTTTTAAGCGCTGTATGGAATATACACGATGAAGTTGACACCCGTGCTGTGGACGCAGCCGTTAGCCGACTCCGCCGCCTACTGGGGAAAAAAACTGGACGGCTTATTGAGACTGTTTCAAAAATGGGTTATTATTTTGTCGACGAAGAACTGCCATAGATGTGATTTCGAGCCATGATGAGGTTGGGGCAAAGCGGAAACTTTTGCCAATTTTGTATAATAGTGCCTGATGAGCGGGCAGAATAAAAAAAAGCTAACCCTTGAAGAAATCAGGGGAATTGAGGATATCGAAATCTTGCGGGCCAATCTTTTTTCTTTCATTGAGCAAATGGACGCCGCCGAAAAGAAA
>CALEIX010000046.1 GCA_937898825.1 uncultured Elusimicrobia bacterium
AAGAACAGAAAACAGAATTGCGTTCATTGAGTTTATAGCGTTGAGCGTTCATTGAGTTTATAGCGTTGAGCGTTCATAGCGTTTATAGCGTTCGTTGAGTTCATTGAGTTCATTGCGCTTATTTATCTCTTGCAACCCGCAATTTGCGCCTTATGCCATCCGCCTTATGCCTTGTGACTTCCGACTTATGACTTCCGACTTGCGCTCTTGTGTTCTTATGTTCTTGTGTTCTTATGCTCTTGTGCTCCTGTGCCTTGCAAATAGACTTTTTTAGTGAACTCTTAAGTACTTGTTATAAATCAGTTCGCTAGCTTTGGGAACCGAATTTTGCACGACGCTTGACAAACCGCATGTCATTTCCCGGGGAATATTCTCCGGCTGACAGGCGATAATAATCACTTCCACGCCGTTGTCGCGTAATTCTTTTAGCATATTTGATGCCGGGCCCTGATGAAATGAAAAATCATCCACTTTTTCTTTGACCAAATTACTTAAAGGCACCTCAAATATTTCTCCCGCTTTTCTATCGCTATGCGCGATGGCGTCTATAATTACAACGCGCTTGGGACGCTTTTCGGACAATAATATGTCAAAGATAAATCCCCTGCTGGCAAGTCCCACGTTCACCACGGAAGCGTTTTTCGGAATTTTATAATTGGCGTTGAGGTAATCCGTCACAGCCGGGCCGAATCCGTCGTCGCCGTAAAGTATGTTGCCGCATCCGAGAACCAGTATTTCTTCCATATGTCAAAAGAAAGCCGCCTCCATTTTGAAAAACAGAGGCGGCCTATTTTTCTTAATTTGTCAGAACATCTTTCACTTCGCCGTCTGGACCAAGAATTGTGATTTTAACAGGCAATGTTCCGTCAAGATTATGAGTCGCGCAGGACAGGCAGGGGTCATAAGCCCTGATTGCCATTTCAACCGTGTTAAGTATCTGCTCAGTATAGTTGCCGTCTTTGATAAGGGTTTTCGCCGCCTGCTTGACCGACATATTCATCGGAGCATTATTATGAGTGGTGCCAACTATAAGGTTGGCCCTGGTAATCATGCCGTCCGCGTCGGTGGTATAGTCGTGTATAAGAGTGCCTCTCGGCGCTTCCACGTGCCCCACGCCTCTCGCCGCTCTGGGTTTGACCGGAACGCGGATTTCCTTGCTTGTGATTTCCGGGTCATTGAGAAGTTCCATCATATGCTCCGCGCTGTAAACTAAATTTATAAGCCTCGCCCAGTTATAAAGAAGCGTAAGTTGAGCCGGCCGCCCAAAGTTTTTCCTGAACTCCTCAAGTTCTTTTTGCGCGCAAGGAGTGCTCATCTTGTCGCAAACATTTATTCTGGCCAGTGTATTGGTGCGGTATATTCCTTTCGGCGAATCCAGATCCATGGAAAATCCTTCTCCCCAGGATTTGGCGTACGGAACTTTCAGGTACGACCATGGCAGAACTTTTTCCTCTATGTAATCGGTATATTTGTCGTCGTCAAAATCCTCATACGTTCCGTCGGGTTTCATTAGTCTTATTTTTCCCTCGTATAAGTCCATTGAGCCGTCATCTTTTACGGTTCCCATAAATCCAGTTTTTATTATGCCCACCGTTTTGACGGCATCCAAATATTTCGGGAATATTTCGGTCTTGGCCCATGAAATCGCCCATTTCGCGAATTGGAGCACTTCTTCGGCCATTTTGATAACTTCATCCCGCTCTTTAATAGTCAGCGGTTTGGAAAACCCACCCGGCACCGCGGTTACAGGGTGTATGGATTTTCCGGAAACGATATTGAGCATTTGAGTTCCAAGATGCCTGCATCTCACCACTTTTTTCCCAACCTCGGGATTTGACTGGACAATGCCAATCACATTTCTTACGGCATAATCTGCTCCCGGCCCCATAACAAAATCCGCTCCTGCCAGAAAGAAAAAATGAAGAATTTCATCCGAGGTATACGCTATTTCCTGGCAGAGTTGTCTCAGTTTTTTTCCGGCCGAAGGGATATTCGCTCCGAATACGGCGTCGCAGGCCTTGGCGGATGCTAAATGATGGTGCCACGGACACACTCCGCAGATGGAAGTGACTATTCTCGGCATTTCTTCTGCCGGTCTGCCTTCGCAGAACTTCTCAAAACCACGAAGTTCGACTACGTTCATCCAGGTATCTTTAACGTTTCCGTCGTCTCCCAGCTGAATGGTTACTTTTGCATGTCCTTCTATCCGGCTGACGGGCGCAATAGTTATTGTTTTAGGTGCCATTATTTACCTCCTTTTGGAGCGATACGTGGTTTGGGAAGCGGTTTGAGAAGACCGTGCGCTCCGACATATCTGTTTAACATAGCGCGTCTGTCTGCTACCTGACGCGGATTGAGACCAATTGAGGATATGGCTCCCATCATATCAACGAGTGGATTGGAACCTTTTTTAACTGGTCCGAAACAGCCGCGGCAGGGCATATATCCCTTTATGCAACGTGGAACTGCGACTTCTCCCTCTTTTGGGATGCCGGCGCAGCCGGCTTTGGTAACCGGTCCGAGACAGAGATAGCCCTGTTCCATAAGACAACGCGTTTCCTCCCATGGGGAATCCTGTTTGAAAGTGGCGGATTCAAGAGGCCTTTTTATGTCTCCGCCCGCTGCTTTCTTCTCCCTCTTTACGGGGCATTCATCGCAAACGCTTTTTTCCGGCATTGCGAAGGGCTTGCCCTTGAGAAGACTGACTAAAGCCTCTTTAATCCAGTCAGGGGAAGGCGGACATCCCGGTATATGCAAATCAACTTTTACTACCTCGTCAACTGCGTGTACCTTGTCCAGAAGAGGCGGAAGATTTTCCTTCGGCGTTTCTGACTTTTCTGTGGATTCGCTGTCTCTGTAAACTTTCTCATAGAGTTCTTCAAGCGTCCACATATTGGCCATCGCGGGTATTCCTCCAAAACAGGCGCAAGAACCGAGAGATATAAGGGTTTTGCAACTCTGCCTCATCGCCTCGGCGACATGTTTTTCTTTTTCATTCCTGATTCCGCCGGATATGATTCCGACGTCCGCCTCTGGAATCTCTATGATATTGACGTCTTTTTCGCCGGTCTGACCATGATACTTATGGTCCATAATTACCGGCATATGTACAAACTGCAGTTCAGGCAGAATATCCAGAAGCGGTTCTCCTATATCCAGAATACTTACCTCGCAACCGCCGCATATATTCAGCCACTCTTCTGCTATTTTGACTGTCATCTATTCCTCCTTTTAATTTCAGAAAGTTCCTTAATCTCCTGGTAAGGATTTTATCCCGCATTTCCAAGATAAGACACAGAGAATCTGGAACTTTTCAGTTTGCCCAGTTAGAATGCTCCTGAGGAATTCTATCAACGCATAGATTATTCCTCGGGGGTCTGCTGCTCAGCCACTCTGCGCGTATAGATCAAATATTTTCCTTCTTCCGTCAAGAGACGAGTTTCAAACTTATTTTCCTGATACTGGCTTTGAGTTTCTTCAGCTTTACTTCTCTCTTCGTAAATAACGCCGTCCCACATGAATTTCTTTCCATCTATCATCCTCATGTTTTCAGCCATTCGTTCACCTCTCAACCTGCCTTATAGGGACTTGGAGGAAGTTTTTTTACAGCATTGACCATCTCGGTCATAACCTGGGCAAATCTTGGCCCTTCGGAAGCCGAAACCCATGCAAGACGAAATCTCTCGGGTTCCAGAGCAAAATCTTCCAAAAGGAGTTCTATTGCCTCCACCCGTTTCTCGGTTTTCAGATTCCCGTCTATGTAATGACAGTCTCCCGGATGACACCCGCAAACAATAACGCCGTCAGCTCCTTTGGTTAAAGCGTTCATAACGAGGTTCGGATGAACCATGCCCGAACACATGACCCTTATAATTCTCACATTGTCAGGATATTGCAGGCGGGATGTTCCCGCCAAATCCGCCCCGGTGTAGGAACACCAGTTGCAGCAAAAAGCAATTACGAGCGGATTGGGATTTTGCACTTCGCTTTCTGTCTCCTGAGTCTGTTCCATATTCTTCCTCTTATTATTATTCACCTTGCTTTATTATTGCGACAATGCCGCTTCCACCATAGCTTCTATCTGTTCTAATTTAAATCCTTTTATTTCTGTCTCTTATACACATCTCCGAGCCCACGAGACCTCTCTACATCTCGTATGCCGTCTTCTGCTTGA
>CALEIX010000047.1 GCA_937898825.1 uncultured Elusimicrobia bacterium
TTTTCAAGCAGAAGACGGCATACGAGATGTAGAGAGGTCTCGTGGGCTCGGAGATGTGTATAAGAGACAGGTTCATATTGGCGAAATAATGAAATATATAGTAATCACTTTCCCCTGTCTGCACTATCAATTTCCTGAGTGGCACTTCCGCCGAAAGACGACCGGAAAGAGCGGTCAGATTCTGAAAAAGTCTCTCCCCCGACCGAAAATCAAACGGCAGTATGTCCAGTTCCGGATTTATCATGACGGCAAGAGCTATTTTCGGAAAATTGTAACCCCTGGAAGCAACCCGCGTTCCTATTATTACCTCCGCCGAATTGATACCCTGCTCATAATCCTTGTTTTCAGAAAAGCTGTCCATCCTCAATATCTTTTTTTTGCCAAAAAGCCGTACAATTTCATCCTCTATTTTTTCAGTTCCCACGCCACGGTATTTAAACAGGTTCTTTCCGCACTGCGGGCACGACGGGGAAAATTCTTCTTTTCGCGAGCACCTCGGACAATAAAAAATCTTTTCAGCGGACTTGCGCCTTATAATCATTGGCATGCCGCATTTGGAACATACTTTCCGCCACTTGCAATTCATGCACATAACGGAAAAGGAATGTCCCTTGCGGTTATTTATCAAGAGCACCTGCCATCCTTTTTTCAGAACATTTTCTATTTCCTCTTTCAAGGGCGGAGCGATTATTTCGGCGGGATATTTCTTCGAATCTAAAATAGAAAACTCAAACGGCAAATTCCCCTCCGGCTCAAGACGAACAAGCGATACCTTTCCGCAAAGAGCCAAATTATAGGTCTCCACGGACGGACAACTGGAACTAAGCACAAGGCAGCCGCCAAAGTTTTTCAGCCTTCTTTCAATAATCTGGCGCGTGTGAAAATGTGGCTCTATATCCTCCTGCTTGTACATTTCATCCTGCTCCTCGTCTATGACCGCAATACGCAGATTTTTGAAGGGAAGAAAAACCGCCGACCTTGAACCTATTATTATTCTGGCCTGGCCCAGAATGATTTTTTGAAAGTATCTCCTTTTTTCCCTTATTCCAAGTTTGCTATGCCATACCGCCATCGTTTCCTGGGGAAAAATTTTCGACAAAAAAGAATAAACGGTTCCGACAAGCTTTATATCCGGCAAAAGATAGAGCGCCTGGCCTCCTCCAGAAATTTGCTCCGCGATAAGGCGAAGAAAAACCTCGGTTTTTCCGCTCCTGGGAGGCCCCCATAGAAGAAAAACTCTTTTCCCGCCCTTTATTTCCGTTTTTATCTTCTCAAGGCTTTTTCTCTGATGTTCAGACAAAGCGATTTTTTTAAATTCGTTATTAGCATTATCCTCGCACGAGGTCCCGGTTAGTTCCACTTTTGAAGGGAAATTATAGAAAGCTGAAAAAATCAGCCCCGGCGGACATTTGTAAAAATTCGACATCCAGAATAAAAGGTCAAGATGCCCCCTTTCAAAAACGTTTTTTTCGTCTAACACTGACTGAATGCTTTTAAGTCCGGGATAGGATGAGAGATCCAGATTTTTCTCATCGTGGAGTTTGATTACCAACCCCGTCGCAAATCTTCGGGGCCCAAAAGGCGCCTTTACCCTGACGCCGGGCAATATCTTATCAGCAAGATTTTCCGGCACTCTATAATAAAACGTTCGGAAAAGCGGCACCCCAAAAATAACTTCGCCTATCATATTTTCAGAAACTTCTTCAGCATTTTCATATCATGCCAGGTCTCTTTTTTGAGATTGGGATTTCTTAAAAGCGCGGCGGGATGATAGGTGGGAAGCAC
>CALEIX010000048.1 GCA_937898825.1 uncultured Elusimicrobia bacterium
TCAAGCAGAAGACGGCATACGAGATGTAGAGAGGTCTCGTGGGCTCGGAGATGTGTATAAGAGACAGCCCCCGAGCTGTTCGTGGAAATACCGCCTTATCACATTCCGTACTTAAAGGGGGTTTTCAAGAAAGTATGGATGAGGCTTCTCTGGTTTCTCAAAGAGGCTGTGCCGTGGGTTTTGTTCGGCGTGTTTCTGGTAAATGTGCTTTACACCTTGCGCATAATTGAATTTGTGGGAAAGCTGGTTGAACCGGTGGTCTCCGGAATTTTGGGTTTGCCGGCGGGCGCTGTCGGAGCCCTTCTGATAGGTTTTCTGCGCAAGGATATTGCGGTGGGCATGCTTGTCCCCCTGCAATTAAGTCTCAAGCAGCTCGTTATAGCCAGCGTGGTTCTGACGATGTACTTTCCCTGCGTCGCCACGTTCGCGGTCCTGATAAAAGAGTTCGGTTTGAAAGATATGCTAAAGGCTACTTTGCTTATGGTTTTTTCCACCCTGTTGGTGGGGGGATTCCTCAACCTGATTCTTTGAGCGCGTAAAGGAAAAGCGCGGAAACAAAGAAGAGGAATGTGCCCGCTTAAAACGTGGGGGGTGTTTGCTTTTTTGTATAATTTATCTGGAGCAAACGCTTTTGTGAAAACTGTCATCTTTCCCGTCCCGCTCCTTTCCAGCATTGGAAGCGTGGCGTTTCCCGCGCTTCAAGCGCGGGAAAAGAGTGCTCAGGAAAAAATGGGAGAGAACCCCGCTTTTTGATGCGGGGATTTTTACGGAGGTATAAATGGAGAAGAGGAGGGTTTCAATTATAGTTGGAAGTCAGAGGGATGTTCCGAAAATAAGCGCCGCCGAGAAAATTTTGAGTTCTTTGAAAGTGCCTTATAAGACGGCGATAATATCCGCGCACCGCGCTCCGGATTATCTCGGGGAGTATATAAAAACCGAAGAGAAAAGCGGGGCGGGCGTTTTTATAGCCGCGGCCGGCATGGCGGCGCATTTGGCCGGGGTGATAGCAAGCAAAACCTGCCGTCCGGTAATCGGCGTGCCGGTAAATGTCAGTCTCGGCGGGCTGGACGCCCTTCTTTCAATGGTCCAGATGCCGCAGGAAGTTCCCGTGGCGACGGTGGGAGTGGACAATGCTGCCAATGCCGCCCTTTTGGCGGCGGAAATTCTTGCCACGTGCGACGAAAAACTACGGCTTAAGCTGGTTGAAAGGAGAAAAAATCTGGAACATAAAATCAGGCTTTTAGCAGAGGAACCTGAGAAAATCAAGCGCATGCTTAATGAACTCTCTCAAAGGTCATCGTTAATTCACGCATACCAAGAGCTTGTGGAAATCGAATACCGGCTTGAGAATTTAAAGAAGAAATTCCTCCAGACAGGTAAAACAGCCATTTTTGAGGCTTGGGTTCCCAAGCGCAACCTGGACCAAACATTAAAGGTTATCCGTGAAACCTGCCCTGAAGCCGTTGTAAACATAGGGAGAGAGGAGCGTGGAGATAAGCCTCCCACCCTTATGGTAGGGCCAAGGTTCGCTTCACCCTTCCAGAAGCTTGTCGCAGCCTTCAGCCTACCTAACTACTACGAGCTAGATCCAACCCTATTTATGCTGATAAGCTTTCCGATAATTTTCGGCTTCATGTTCGGAGACGTGGGCCACGGCTTAGTCCTACTAATTGGAGGGCTACTCATTAAGCCGCTTTTCGACAAGTTCAAAATTAGAGGCGAAATGTGGGATCCCCTATACCAAGGTAGGAACCTCATAATCCTATGCGGCATAGCCTCTATTGTCATAGGTTTTCTTTACGGTGAATTCTTCGGTCCAACGAATCTCGCCTACGCTATTCACCACGGAACACCAACATGGTATACGGATCTTACAGGAGTGAAGGAGCCGCCATGGTTCAGCCCGCTAGAAGACCCAATTAAACTGCTGAAGATTTCGATAATCATTGGGATTGCCCATATAATCTTCGGCATACTCCTAGATGTCGTGAATAGAGTGGCGATGCGTGAATATCGGGAAATACTCGCGCCGGTGTCGTGGCTCTGGTTCTATGGCTCACTATCATACTTAATCCTAACCT